>JADFWF010000077.1 GCA_015222965.1 Pseudomonadota bacterium
CTAAATAAGTAATCGGTCATTGCGAGCGAAGCGCGGCAACCTCTATCAGACAACCGTGCTATCTACAGAAGATTGCCGCGCTTCGCTCGCAATGACATGAATTCCTCAATGTTTTTATCTGTGTCTATCTGCGTTCATCTGTGGACAATATGTTTTTATTCTTTTCTCAGTTTTTGTAGGGTGGGCATTGCCCACCATCACGGTATATCTACTGGCCACATTCTGTCGGACAATGCCCGACCTACGTTTTTACTTCAAATTTATAACTTACAACTTAAAATTTCTGCTAAGCCTCAAAACCTTCCCTTTGAACTTTCTTCTATATATTATTCCATCAGATTAACTTCAATCCCCTGCTCACGTAGATGATCGGCGCGCTCATCGATATACCGCTGAAAGTTGCTCTGTTTTTTATAAGCACCGGAAGAGACATAATCCATGACCGACTGCGTATGAAAAGCTTTCAGGTAAGCATCCGCTCTAAATACTTCGTTACCACTGTTGTCGAAAAATAACAGACTTGGCGCGTATTTCACGTCCAGATTTTTCGCCCAGTCACGTACTTTCATCTTTTTACCTGACGGTGTTTTTATCATTACCTCTGACCACATATCTAACACGGCAACATTGAAACGTGACAACAGTTTTATGCTTTCTTCACGTTTTAATATATCCAGATGCAGTTCGTCACAGGTTACGCACTTCTTTTGCTCCAGCATCACCAGCAGTGGTTTTGTTGCCTGTGTCAGATCTGTAATTGATGCAACACTATTTATGTCATCATGAAGACGACCGCTTGAAACCTGTGGATTAACTTTTTCCATGTATTCCTGATAACTTATTTTTGTTTCCTGCTTCTGTCCTATATAGTCCAGCAACGCACTGAATTTTTCTGGCGGGTAGTATCCGTTGGCGCGAAACACTATTTTGTTTTTTTCATTAAAGAACAATAAAGTTGGCGTGTACTGTACTTTTAAAGCTTCAGCAAATTCTTTTTCAGTGTAAGTCCTGTCCCCTACCGTCACTTCCTTATCTCCCCAAAGATTGATGGAAACCACGTCAAAGTATTTTTGTGTTTTATCAGAGATGGACCGTTGAGAGAAATTTTCCTGCAGCAGTTTTTTGCAGTAAGGGCAGCCATCCTGATAATAATAGATCAGCAACCGTTTATTATTGTCTGCGGCATCTTCTATATCTTCATAAAGATCGAGAAAAGAGACTTTAAACCAGTCAGGGTGTTCTTCATGACCGGGGTTGACCATGCCTGCTGCCAGCTCCCCTTCTGATTTAGCATGAAGCTGAAAAGAACTGAGAATAACTGTAAAAAACAGGGTAGATATTAATTTTAGTGGCGCTGTTTTTATCATAAAAAAACATCCCAACCCTTTATCTGTGTTTGCTCTTTACTTTTGATTGTACTGACTTTGCTTTCTTTCTCAAGCCGGCCTTATGCTTGTGACCACCACCAGAGCGAGAAGTTTTAGCCCGGGAACCACTTCCATATAACTGATTCTTTATCGATAAATTTTTAGCTTTATCGCTTCTTTGTTTAGCCATGGCATCACGCGACTCTGGCCACTCGAGTTTGACGAAGTCAAACAGCGCTTTTATCTCATCGAGAGACAATTCGGTCTTTCTGCCAAGTTTTAGTGTGCGTGGTAAGGTAAGGTTGCCATAACGTACACGTATCAAACGGCTGACTCTTACATCCTGCGACTGCCACAGCCGGCGTACTTCACGGTTTTTGCCTTCTTTTAATGTGACGTTATACCAGTGGTTAGCACCCTGCCCGCCGCCGTCAGTGATGCTGTCAAACTTGAGCAGACCGTCTTCGAGTTCGACGCCTTTTAATAATCGTTTGACGATATCATCTGTTACTTCACCATTCACCCGCACAGCGTATTCACGCTCTATCTCACTCGACGGGTGCATCAGCTTATTAGCTAACTCGCCGTAGTTGGTAAACAGCAGTAAACCGCTAGAGTTAATATCCAGTCGTCCGACGCTTATCCAGCGCCCGCTCTGCAGCTGGCCGATACTTTCAAAAACGGTCTTGCGACCTTTTTCGTCTTTCTGGGTACAGATCTCGCCTTCGGGTTTATTGTATATGAGAACACGGATGCGGCCGACGTCAGAACTGATGACTGCACGGCGATTGCCGATATTGATCTTGTCACCGGCTTTTACATGATCACCGAGTTTTGCGAGCTGTCCGTTGATACGGATTTTTTGTTCGCCGATCAGGCGTTCGATCTCTCGGCGCGAACCGTAACCCATTCGCGCTAACGCTTTCTGGACACGTTCCTGCTTTTCGTGTTCTGGTGTTTCGCGTTCTTCCGCCATGTGGATACTAGAAGTTTTGTTTGATACTGATATTCAATCAGCGATCAAACATTAAAAGCTGGTCGTGTCGATTCTGCATCCTTATCGTCAGACTCTTGCTCGACATCTTCATCCATCTCTGCAGTAACATGTTCAACTGCTTCGACAGTTTCATCTTCACCCTGCAAATCTTCATCAGTATCCGTTGATGACTGTACTTCGTTATCATCATCTGATGGCTGGATGCCTTCGTTCTGACCTGTATCACCTGCCTCAGAACTATCGCTACCTTCTGTTATATCCTCATCAAGTTGAAGCTCAGGATGAATACTATCCAGATCTTTTATCTCTGCCAGTGTAGGCAATTGATCGAGTTTTTGCAGATTGAAGTAATCAAGAAATTCTTTTGTCGTGCCGTAAAGGGTCGGTTTACCGGGTACATCTTTATGGCCCAGGACTTTTATCCAGTCACGTTCTAGCAATGTTTTAATAATATTCGAGCTGACACTGACGCCGCGCACTTCTTCGATCTCACCACGCGTGATGGGTTGGCGATACGCAATTAATGCCATGGTCTCTAACAGTGCGCGGGTATATCGCGCAGGTTTTTCTTCCCATAAACGGCCTACCCAGGTAGCGTACTCCTGCCTTACCTGCAGCCTGAAACCACTGGCTACCTGTTTTAATTCAAATCCACGCACTTCGAAGTCATCTGCCATCTCGTGCAGTGCTTTACGGATCTCATCGCGTGTCGGACGTTCTTCATCAAGCTCAAATATCGTCTCTAACTGGATCACTGTTAAGCTTCGTTCTGCCGCCAGCAACACTGCTTCCAGGATATTTTTAAGTTTTTTTATTTCCATGATTTCCTCAAGCTCTTGGGTTTCAGCTATTTTCTGAACCCGCTGCTTTTAAATGAATAGGTGCAAACGCCTCTGACTGCACCAGATCAATCAGTTGTTCTTTAACCAGTTCTAAAATCGCCAGTAAAGTGACGACGACGCCACGGCGCCCTTCTTCGATAGTAAAAAGACTGGTGTAATCGGTAAAACCATCCGCACTGATCGC
>JADFWF010000370.1 GCA_015222965.1 Pseudomonadota bacterium
ACTGCCAACTGCCAACTGCCAACTAAGTATTATGACCAGACCCGTCACACCACAGATAACTGCCGATGTCATTATCGAGATGCCGCTCATCGATGACAATCCCATCATTCTCATCAAGCGAAAATTTGAGCCGTATGGCTGGGCGATTCCCGGTGGTTTTGTTGAAGTCGGTGAAACCATCGCGACAGCGGCACGGCGTGAGGCGCTTGAGGAAACAACTCTGGAAGTAGAGCTCGATGTATTACTGGGTATTTATTCAGACCCGAAACGTGACTTTAGAGGGCATACAACCTGTGCTGTTTTTATTGGTAATGCCTCTGGAAAGCCTGTGGCAGCGGATGACGCCAGAGATATTGCGCTGTTTGACCCGTTTGATATTGATGTTGAGCTGGCATTTGATCACCGGCAGATACTGGATGATTACTGTGAATACCGCCGTCATGGCACGATAAAATTGCCTCTGTAGCAGCACTTGCTGATGATAACAAATTTCAGCACTACACCGTGCTATAAGTCGCTGTTTTTGGTATAATTTTCGATTTATCAGATTTGAATCTTTCCAGGGTATTTCTTCTTGAGCAATCGAACGCTGTCAATCGATGACCGCATCTACGACTATCTTTGTGACGTTACTGTAAACGAGCCTGAAATTCTGCGGCAATTGCGCACTGAAACCGCGCAATTAGAATATTCAGTGATGCAGATCGCACCTGAGCAGGGCCAGTTTATGTCCCTGCTTATCAAACTGATGGGCGCAAAACGTGCCATAGAGATCGGCACTTTTACCGGTTACAGTTCGATCTGTGTTGCCAGCGCAATGCCGGATGACGGTAAGTTGATCTGTTGTGATATATCACCACAATGGACTGATATTGCGGAAAAGTACTGGGCATTGACTGGTCTGGAGAATAAGATTGACCTCCACATACAGCCTGCAGAGCAGACCTTGCAGACGCTGCTGGATGATGGTGCTGAAAAATCATTTGATTTTATATTTATCGATGCCGACAAGCAGAACTACATCAAGTATTATGAGATGGCGCTGCGCCTTTTGAGAAAAGGTGGAATAATTGCTATCGATAATACTTTGTGGTCGGGTGCAGTTGCCGACCCTGAAAATATCGAACCTGGAACACGCGCCATCCGTCGCTTTAACGATATGTTAAGAGATGATGATCGTGTCAGTCAAAGCCTGCTCACTATCGGTGATGGCTTAACATTGATATTAAAAGAGATCGAATAATAAAAGCCGGGTTACAACAAGCCGATTAAAATAAATAGATAAATAATGCTGAACTGGATAAAAAATACACTCAAGCAAAAGAACTCGAAGACCCGGGTTAATAAGACCGGGTCTTCGAAGAAAAGAGCTTCAAAAAAAAGAGCTAAGTCTCATAAGCACCCGAAGTCTGCTTCAGGCGTGGCAAGAAATAAAGCGGTGATACTGAGCCGTGGAGAACATGGAATTTCTCGAGACAATATAGATGATCATGCATTAAAAGTATTATATCGTTTGCATAAAGCGGGTTATCAGGCATGCCTGGTGGGCGGTGCCGTGAGAGATTTATTGCTCGGTATCACACCAAAAGATTTTGATGTGGCGACCGATGCAACGCCTGAAGAAGTTAATAAATTATTTCGTAACTGCCGTTTGATCGGCCGCCGTTTTCGGCTGGCGCATGTTCATTTTGGCCGGCAGATAATCGAAGTTGCCACCTATAGAGCGGCACATGAAAGTTCACAATCCGGGCACCAGGATGAAACCGGACGTATCGTTCGCGATAATGTTTTTGGTGAGCTGGCGGATGATGTCTGGCGCCGCGATTTCACCGCCAATGCGCTGTATTACGATATTTCTGATTTCAGTGTCATCGATTTTGTCGGTGGCTTTGAGGATATACAACGAAAACGTCTGCATCTGATCGGTGATGTAGAAACCCGCTACCGGGAAGACCCGGTAAGGATGTTACGTGCGCTTCGTTTCTCAGCGAAACTGGGGTTTGAAATCGATGAAGAAAGTCGATCGCCCATCTATTCTCTGGGTTACCTGTTAGAAGATATTCCAGCAGCCAGACTGTATGAAGAGGTATTAAAACTTTTCCATTCGGGGCATGCAGTCCGCAGTTTTGAACTACTGCAGGAATTTGACCTGATCAAATACCTGTTCCCGCAAGCTGCGAAGTCTATTGCTCAGGATGAGAGTATCAGAGATATGTTAAATATCGCGATGCGCAATACCGATGATCGCATCAAAAAAGATATGCGTGTTACTCCCGCATTTCTGTTTGCCGCGCTGCTATGGCATCCAGTGAACTCACGCGTTAAAGATCTTGTTGATGGTGGTATGCCGTATTCTGTTGCGATACAAAAAGTTGCGACCAAAGTTTTAAGCCAACAGTCCGGCAGTGTTTCTATACCGAGACGCTTTACTACGACTATGCGCGACATATGGGGTCTGCAGACAAGATTTCATTACCGTGCTGGTAAACGCGCATTAGCTGTACTCGAGCATCCAAAGTTTCGTGCAGGATATGATTTTTTATGTATCCGTGCAAAGTCGGGTGAAACGATCGCCGATGGTGATCTGAAGCAGGACTGCCAATGGTGGACTGATATACAAAAGCAGAACACAGAGCAGCAGAAAAAAGCATTGTTTTCGACTTCGGGCAAATCAAAGTCAGGTAAAGCGAAGAGACGGCGACGCTCTCCTGCAAAGAAAAAAGCAAAAGATCCTGAGTCTTAGACCGCTGTGCAATAAAACAACGGTCACTAAACAGGAAAAAGACATTAGAAGTGAAAACAAACACTGTTTATATCGGTTTGGGCAGTAATATCAAACTGCCTATGTTGCAAATAAAAAATGCGATTATAGCTTTGGCTGAATTGCCCGGAACAAGGGTAACCGGTGATTCGGGTTATTTTAAAAGCAAACCGATGGGGCCAAAAGACCAGCCTGATTATGTAAATGCGGTTGCAGAAATAGTAACGGTGATGACCGCGATCGAACTGTTAAAACATTGTCAGGCAATAGAGTTGCAGCAGGGGCGGACAAAATCACGTCACTGGGGCGAACGCAGCATCGATCTTGATATGCTGTTATATGCAGACGAGCAGATCGAAACCGATGAATTAACCGTGCCGCATCCGGGAGTCTGCCTGCGTGATTTCGTGTATATGCCGCTGCTGAAGCTTAATCCCGGGATAAACGTGCCGGGTAAAGGCCTGTTAAGTGATATTGTTAAAGATGCAGAGAAAGCGGCAGACAAAAAATATAAAACTGATTATCAGTGTCAGTTTGCAGGAAATATTGAATGAATTCACAGCTTGAACAAAAAGTTTCATCTCCTGATGTGCCGGGCTTTATCGTAATCGAAGGGCCTATCGGTGTTGGTAAAACAACATTGGCAAATAAACTGGCGGCATCGTTTGGCAGTGACTTGTTGCTTGAAGGTGCAGTCGATAACCCTTTCCTCGAGAAGTTTTATGAAGACCCGAACGCAGCAGCACTGCCGACACAGTTGTTTTTTTTATTGCAGCGGGCGCGTCAGTTAAAAGCGATGAAACAGGAAGATATGTTTAACCCTGTGCGCGTGGCAGATTTTTTAATCGAAAAAGACCGTCTGTTTGCGGAGCTGACACTGGATAATGATGAGCTGGATCTATATGAGCAAGTCTATGCGAGTCTAACGATTGATATACCGCGTCCTGATCTGGTGGTTTATTTACAGGCGCCGGTTGAGGTACTGTTAACCCGCATCCAGAAGCGTGGATTAAAAAATGAACGTTTTATCGAAGCAGCCTATCTGCAAAGGTTATCAGATTCTTACATCCAGTTTTTTTATCAATATAATAATGCACCGTTACTGATCGTTAATGCGGCAGATATAGATTTTGCAAATAATGATGATGACTATCAGTTATTGCATCAACAGATAACTGAAGTGCAGTCGGGGCGGCACTATTTTAACCCGACACAGGTTTCTTTATAAATGTCGTTAGTCATTCGTTGTTAGTCTTTTGTCAAAAGACCAACGACCAACGACCAACGACCAACGACCATTTTATATATGAGCACACAAACCAATACAAAACACAAAGTAACCATTCGCCGACTAGCTGAGATGAAACAGGCAAAAGAAAAGATTGCCTGTCTGACTGCGTATGATGCCAGCTTTGCGCAATTGCTGGAGAAAACTGGTGTCGATGTCGTACTCGTTGGGGATTCGCTGGGTATGGTTATTCAGGGTGAAGAAACGACGTTGCCGGTCTCTGTTGAAGATATGCTGTACCACACACAATGTGTTGCCAAAGGATTAACAAACGCGTTGCTGATTACCGATATGCCGTTTTTGAGTTTTACCTCTGAAGAAGAAGCGGTGTTAAACGCAGGCCTGTTCATGAAACAGGGTGGTGCGCACATGGTGAAACTCGAAGGCGGTGTCGACCAGGTCGATACTGTTGCCGCGCTAAATAAAAATGGTATCCCTGTTTGTGCGCATCTGGGTTTGCAGCCACAGTACGTGCATAAGATTGGTGGTTATCGGGTGCAGGGAAGAGATGCTGCGGCTGCAGATAAAATGCTGAAAGATGCGATAACCTTGCAGGATGCTGGTGCAGACCTGATGCTGCTCGAGTGTGTGCCAGAGTCGTTAGCCGCGAAGATTACAGATGCGCTGGATATTCCGGTTATCGGCATCGGTGCAGGTACCAACTGCGATGGTCAGATTCTGGTGTTATATGACATCCTTGATATCAGCCTTGGCATCCGACCAAAATTTAGTAAAAACTTTATGGCAGCTTCAAACAGTATCGAAGAGGCTATCCAGCAATATGTATCGGCTGTTAAAAATGCTGAGTTCCCGGCTGTGGAACATGTGTTCAGTTAATAACTTTAAGCTCTAAGACATTGCAAACCTGTCAAAACATAGAGCAGTTACGCGCACAGATTAGTCGGTGGCGCAGTCATGATGAGACCATCGCGTTTGTCCCAACCATGGGCAATCTGCACGAGGGTCATCTGTCGTTGGTAGAGATCGCGCAACATAAAGCATCGCGTGTGGTGGTCAGTATCTATGTTAATCCTTTGCAGTTTTCACCGGATGAAGATTTTGCGAGTTATCCGCGGACGCTGGAAAATGATTTAAGCAAGCTGGAGGTACTGGGTGTCGACCTGGTTTTTACACCGGATGACTCGATGATCTATCCTGATGGTGAGCAGCAGAGCACTTATGTAGAGGTGCCTGTTTTATCTCATGTCATCGAAGGTCAGTTCCGACCTGGTTTTTTTAAAGGCGTTGCCACGGTTGTGTCTAAACTGTTCAACATGGTGCAGCCGGATATCGCTATTTTTGGTGAAAAGGATTTTCAGCAATTATTGATCATCAGGCAGATGGTCACAGATATGAGCTTGCCGATTGAGATTATCGGTGGCCAGACCAGACGTGAAGCGGATGGCCTGGCGAAAAGTTCTCGTAATAACTATCTGAGCACCGCTGAAAGAGAGAGCAGCAGTATCCTGTCCGGCTCTCTTAATGTGTGCCGCAACCAGATCGAGCAGGGTACGGGTGTTGAACAGGCGGAAAATTCCTGTGTCGAAACCTTAGAAAATCATGGTTTTACCGTGGATTATGTTACCCTCAGAGAAACTAGTCAGCTGGAGAAAGTGTCCAATGATGAGGTAGTTGCTGATAAAGAACTGGTAATACTGGCCGCGGCAAAATTAGGTAAGACACGGTTGATCGATAACCTGGTATTTACCGTCGAAAATAAACCATCGAGCATTGATTTGCAGGACAGGACTTGAAGCGGCAACGCGGATAGCCGATAATATACAGAAATACTGATATACTACCGTAAAGGCCTGAGATGGCTGGTATTAAATATTAACCGATTAGATATTTATGGAAATTACACTTTTAAAATCAAAGCTTCATCAGGCTACTGTGACGCTCACCGAACTGGAATATGAAGGTTCCTGTGCTATTGACTCAGACTTACTGTCTGCAGCTGGCATCAATGAGTATGAGCAGATCCATATCTATAACCTGAACAATGGTAATCGCTTTACAACTTATGCAATTCAGGCTGAAGCGGGTAGTGGTGTGATATCGGTAAATGGCGCTGCGGCGCATAAAGCCAATAAGGGTGATCGCGTTATCATCTGTTGTTATGCGAGGCTGTCTCAGCACGAAGTGGCTAATTTTAAACCGACACTGGTTTACCTGGATGGCGCTAATCAGATCATTCGCACCTCGAATCAGATACCTGTTCAGGTAGCGTAAATGTCTGCTTCCGGCCAGGAAGAGAAGTTGGCAGTTTGCAGTCATCAGTTGGCAGAAAAAGCAAAAACCATCATCTGCGCCGCTGAAAACACAGGTTTTTAGTCTTTTTGTTTTTAACTGATGACTGCCAACTGCAAACTGACAATTTCTCCTAAGGCTCAATTACAGAAGTCCGATCCCTTGCATTAACCACTGGTTCAGGTTTGAACAAATACACCAGAAGAAAATTTACAGCTCTTTATTTTCCTTTTTGAGCTGTTGCTGTTTTATCTCTTTGAGTTCTTCTTCATTGTTGCAAAATTCGATCTCTGCAATATCGATGTTCGGCGTGGTTAATTTCTCGTCGCACTCATCAGTATTGTTACAGTCTGAACAACTTTTCATCTGTCGTTGTATGTCTCCAACACT
>JADFWF010000078.1 GCA_015222965.1 Pseudomonadota bacterium
ATGACGGATAATTTAAAAAAGCTTTCCTCTGCGAACCTCTGCGTTCTCTGCGGTTCAATGTTTTGACTGTCCGCTCCTGGCCGGTAAGGGCCATTAAGATCAGAGGCTACTCAGGTGTAATACGCTGAACGATATCGCAGAGGCTATGATGCCCGTGCCCAGCGACAGGTAGCTCAGTCTGAGATTGACATATTTCTTATCCAGCACCTTACCGATCTGGTAGATGTCTCTCATCATAAGTGTGCGAGCTTGTTCGTTATCTTGCAGGCTGTCTCTTAAAGCATTGACGAATTCGTCCTGGTCGAGCACAGAAAAACTTCCGAAAAAGAGCAGGTTTGATGGTTTACCGGAAGCGGGTTTCGGGTTACGAAACCTTGGCGTTATAACCAGCAATGCAAAAATAGCGGAGATGGTGAAAAAGGCTGAGAGGATCCACATCGCCATGCTGTACTGACTGTGGTTTTCCAGTACGGTCTGCGTAACGGTAATGAATATTAGAAAAGTACCCAGTACGATGTTGGCTTTTTGATCGGCGATCATGCCCAGCATGACATGATGTTGCTGGGCTGTTCTCAGTACATAGATAACGTCACCCTGCTGACTGGCATGGTGTTTGTCCAGCCATGAGTTTCGGCGTTCGACTTTCAGTGACTCGTTATCTTGTTCAGGCATCGTAGCCATAGTTGCCATCTGGGTTACATTTTTTCAATAGTGTAAATATCATACCGCGTTTTCTTGCTCTTTATACAGGTATTAGGTTTTTTTTCGCCAAGTGTTTCAGCGTTTACAGGTCTTTTGACCACGACTCGTTTTTTTGCAAATTTGAGTGCGTTATCCAACAGTTCAGCAGCGTTGTCTTCTTCACCGTGTAAACGTTGCAGGATCTGCATGTCCTTTTTAACCAATGCCGATTTTTTCCTGTCAGGGTACATCGGGTCGATGTAGATCACATCGGGTGCTGTGTTGTCTGTTAATAACTGTTCGCTGATGTAATCATTGGCATCGCGATTTATTGCTGTGAATCCCTGTTTGTTTATCGGTTCGAAAGCTTCATTTAATGATGCGCGTTCTAAGGCATCTTCGATCAGCATGAAAAGTATTGTTGAGCGTTCGATCATGGTGACGGTGCAACCGAGTGTGGCAAGCACGAAGGCATCACCAGCCAGGCCGGCAGTGGTATCCAGAACAGTAGGGTTGCTGCCCGACTTTAGCCCTATAGCTTTTGCGATGGCCTGACCACGCCCGCCGCCAAACTGATGACGGTGGGCGAGTGCGCCTGAAAGAAAATCGATGGAGATGCTGGTGTTTAACTTCCTGTCATACAGTTCAACCAGGTCGTCGTGGATGATGAGGTGTAGATCATATTGATCACTTTTCTTTTTAAGCAACGGTAATTGGTTCGTCGCACAAAAATCTTTCGCTTTCTGTAAACGTGATTGTGAAAAACAAAGGACAGCGATTTTTGTGAGCCCGGAAATGATTATATGCCCGTGATAGTGATGAAAGAACTGATATGATAACTGATATGAATAAATATATTGATATCGGTGTTAATTTAACCGGTAGTTCGTTTAAGAAAGACATCCCGCAGGTCATCGAACGGGCGGCAAACGCGGGTGTCGGGAAGCTGATCGTAACGGGTACTGATAGTGTTCATAGTGAGCAGGCAATGCTGTTATCAGAGCAATATGAATCTGTTTGTTATGCCACCGTCGGCTTACATCCTCACCATGCCAGTGACTACTCTAATGATCTGGGCAGCGAACTGCGCGATATGCTGCGGCATAAAAATGCGGTGGCTGTCGGCGAGTGCGGACTGGACTTTAACCGTAACTTCTCCACCCGGCAGGAACAGATACGAGCTTTTGAAGCACAGCTGGAGATCGCCATCGATCTGCAGAAACCGCTGTTTCTGCATCAGCGTGATGCGCATGAAGATTTTGTATCGATCCTGAAAACCTGCCGCGGTGATCTGAAGCAGATCGTTTCACATTGTTTTACCGGTACCATCGAAGAAGTTAACGACTATGTATTGTTAGACATGCATATCGGTGTTACCGGATGGGTCAGCGATGAAAGGCGGGGTTTGCCCTTGCAGCAGGCGGTAAAACATATCCCGTTGGACAGGATAATGCTGGAAACGGATGCACCTTATCTGCTGCCGAGAAATCTGGATATCAAACCAGTGAAAAAAGGCAGGAATGAACCCTGTCATCTGCCGGAGATAGCCACGGTCGTGAGCAAGTTTATGGGTGTCGATGAAGATGCTCTGTGTCAGGCGGCATTAAAAAATACAGAGCTTTTTTTTGATATATAAGAGTCGCATGGATTCAAAAAATTTGAAAACTGCTATAGTCGTTATCAATGTCATATAAGCAAAAACCAAGACATTAGAGAATAAATATAAGAACAGTAGCAGCAAGTTCGTTTAATCGGATTATTTTATTTAATCCTTAAAACAAGGAGACATAGATGTCATTTCAACTGTTAACCACGCCTTCATCCATCGGCCGTGTTCTCGATAGCGGTTTCAAATTATTTACCAGTAGCTTTAAAACTGTACTTGCCCTCGTGGCTTTGTCTGCTGTTATTAGCGTTGTCATGCAGTACGCCATGACGGTGATAATGATTCCCGACCAGCCATTTACCACGATGGAACAGTCACAGGAGTATATGGCGCAAGTCATGCCTGTTTTGATGGTCGTTGGAACTATTTTCTGGATATTCAATATCGCTATTTATAATGCAGTTCTGGTGCGTGTTGGCCAGTATTCTGTAAATGATGGCGGCGATCTGGCTGACGCTATCGTCATCGGGGTGAAAAAATTATTGCCTGTGTTTTTGGGTATGGTCCTGTATATGATAGCCATCACACTGGGGTCTATCCTGTTGCTGATTCCCGGACTGATACTGATGTTAACGCTGATATTTTTTCAGGTACTAATCGTCACTGAAGATGTCGGTATTGTTGAATCTCTGAAAACCAGTCACCGGCTTGTCTGGGGGAATTATTGGCGTACTGCCGCTGTAATAACGATTCCAATATTTATAATTTATGCGCTGATAATAGTCGTTGCGCTTATTTCGGGAGTCATGATGGCCATGGATGCACCGGAGATGATGGCTGATCCGTCAGCAGCAATGAATTTTGGCGTCGCTGAAGCATTTGGTGCGGCGTTACCTGCATTTTTGATATCTTTGATGTATTCGATGTATATCGTACAGGTGAATGATCTTAAACTGCGTAAATCAGGTGATGATCTGCAGCAGCGATTACAGTAACAGGTCACTGCTATAGATTACAAATAATCGACTCACTCAAAAGATTTATGATGGCACAAGCTGTTATATCCATATAAAAACGTATGGCCCTACCTTGCCCGGATTTAGAAAACCACCCTGACAATGCTGCTCAGGGTGGTTTTTTTGAAGAAGCATTAATTACTACCGACACTGATTTTACCAGTCGTGAAGATTGCGACGTACTGGCCTCATATTTTTATGAGGCATCTGAGGTAAATACAAATATCTCCGAATCCCCCATGCTGTTTTCTGATCTCGATGCGATCGTTGACAAGATATGGAAACCAGAAGAAGAACAGGGTCTCACATTACTGTTTCAGGCGGTTTTTGACTGGCTGAAATCTTTTGGTCTGAACGTCGATACCTCTGCCTTGCAGGAGTACTTGCCATCAATTGAGAGCGTGCGGCTATTCACAGAGATATCAGCCGGATTGATCTTATTGCTGGTTTTTATCTTCACCATACGTGGTCTGTATCGCACAGGTGTATTCAAGTTTTCCCGAAAATTCCAGCATGAGCAAGATGGGATAGCGCAGGAGAGCGACAGTGTTCCATCTTTTGAATCTGTCGATGGCTTGCCACTGCGTGAACAGTTAACCGCATTATTACAACGCAGCATCTTGTTATTGCAAAAATATAATGTCATTCCCGTTTCTGCCAGTTATACCAACCATGAGCTGGTCGAACATCTAGATGCTGGAAAGAGTACTCTGGCTAAACTGTTAAACAGGCAGGTCAATCTTACTGAACCTGTAATCTATGGAGTCAAACCCGTAACGCAGGAAGTCTTATCTGAAAGTCAGAAAATCTGTGAAGACATTGGTAGACGCGACCATGAATAATGCTTTTACCTGGTTATCAGGCAATGTGTAGGGATTATTTGTGATCTTGAAATTTTCATCTAATGCCGGTTCTGAAAGTTTATTTCAAAATTTTTTGTTCACCTTTGCCGGCATCCTGTTATCGATCGTTGTGTTACTGAATGTGCTGTTGCCACAGCAGCAATATATCCCCATATCCAGGCCGACGTCTGAAGACACGGGCAAACACGGCCTGTTTGCGATTTACCAGTGGCTGACCAGTAGCGGTGTGCGTACTTTAAGCCTTCGAAAACCAGTGCACAGGATCCAGGAATACGATCTGCCGTATGCTGGAAATGTGATGCTGATAAATTTACCTTATGCAAATCAGGCGCTGGAATCAGAATGGGCAGCAATCAATCAATGGATAGAGCAGGGCAACACGGCGGTAGTTTTTGTCGCAGGTTTATATGCTAAACCGGAATGGACGGCTTCAGGCGATGTCTTTGCGCCAATTAAAAAATTAACGGCAGATGAATTTATATTAAGCAGTAATAACTTTACGGTCGAGAGAGAAGTTGATGTTGATAAAGGCAGCAATTTTGAATTGAGCGACCTGCAGGATCAGGTGAAATTGTTTAAGCCGAAACGATTGAAATTATCACCGGCGATAAAACACAGCCTGTTTGAAAATATCGAAGCACTCGATGCCTATTATCTACCGATGTTAATGCGATCACATACGGTGGATGATGACCATGA
>JADFWF010000079.1 GCA_015222965.1 Pseudomonadota bacterium
ACCGTGTTTCTTACTCTTAGTGTTAACGATATTCCTGGGATGGTTTACTGGTTGACACGTTGATGTGAGTGTAAATGTTATTTTTATATGCTGCCATTGCTTCGTTCCTCGCAATGACGTAATAACTTTTACAATTATAATCTCACTGCTGTCCCATTCCATGCCTCTGGCAGTTAACGGGACAGCAGTGAAATTGTACCTAAAAATGTACCCGTAGATACATGTTCGCCAGTGCCGTTTCCGCTATTCTGAAAGTTAGTTTTTGTGTTGCTGATATTTAGGTCTTATTTATGCTCGGTTAATGCGGGCACCAAATCTTGTAGAACAGTGTACTTTCAACGTAACAGGAAATAGTCATCCCGATATAATACGGCTGGCAAAATTGCACAGGTCGTTGGCGATTGAGAAAGGTTATGAAGTTGAGATTTTCACCTGTCTCAAAGAAGGGTTTGCATGGCTGGGTTTCGAAAATCCAGAGCCGGATATCATCAAGCAGTAATGAACAGATGTTGATGTTTTCAGCCGCCTTAATATAACTATAGTACCCAGGTAATGCGCCTGCGAATAGATGTGCGCTAAACATTCATTCACAGCACTGTTTAGTTAAGTTTTAAAAAGTTTTACGGAGACGAGCTATGGCTGTCAATATTGGAATATTATTGTTTATTTCTTTGCGTTCAGGGAGGCTGTCATGAGAACACAGGTAATGGTCGTTGTTCTCAGTTGCCTGCTCTGTGCCTGTGCTTCAATACAGGAGCGTAGCGTAAAGGTAGACGAAAAAATAATGATGCCGGTATTCTACGGTACGGATCGTTTGCAGGACGATGAAAAAAGCCTAAAAAAAACCTATACCCGGGACCGGGGGGATACGGGTTTTGGGGTGGCTTATATCGACAAGTTTGATCAGGGAAACAAAGCTAATCTGGTAAAGTTGTCGCCGATGACACCCGAGCAGTATTTGCAGAAGCTGAATGCTGCCATTCAACATAGTACCGATAAAACCGTGCTTATTTTTGTTCACGGTTACAACCGCTCATTTGAACAATCCAGTGAAAATATAGCGAAGTTAACATACAAGTCGGGTTACCGAGGCGTGCCAGTACTGTGGAGCTGGCCCTCGCGCAAAAACCCTGCAGCCTATACAGTGGATGTGGTTAACATGCGCTGGTCAAGACCGCATTTAGCTGAACTCATTGAAGACGTTATCGAACACACCAGTGCAAGGTCGATTCATCTTATCGGTCATAGTCTCGGCGCGCGCAGTCTGGTTAATGTGGTGCTGCAAGATATAATCGATGATGTGCCGACTTCACGGATAGGGGAGGTTGTGCTTTTAGCGCCGGATATCGACGCGGCCATCTTCAAAAACGACCAGGCGCCCAGGTTGGTCAAAGCAGGGCTGGTTGTAACCCTGTATACATCTACCAATGATAATGCCATGGCGGTGTCGCATGCCATACACGGACATCCCCGTGCCGGTGACTCGCGTAAGGGTCCGATTATCGTAGCGGGAATAGAAACCATCGATGTCACTGATGCAAATAATAGTGTCATTGGGCACTCCTATTTTAAAGAGAGTGGAATGGTTGCCAACGATCTCGGGCAACTGCTCAATGATCGTTTGCCGGCAGCTAAACGGACTAATTTAGTTACCAACAAGGGTCCATCAGGCCAGTATTGGTCACTGAATGCTAATCCGGCAATGAGTAAATAGATGGTAACGGTTGGTGCTTAAGTTGTTTGATAATAAAGATTATTACTGAAACACA
Organism: Pseudomonadota bacterium; assembly: GCA_015222965.1. Lineage (GTDB taxonomy): Bacteria > Pseudomonadota > Gammaproteobacteria > SZUA-229 > SZUA-229. The sequence goes on from JADFWF010000079.1 coordinate 1,770, forward strand.
CTGAGAACCAAATATGTATAAGCACGACTGGAGCAAATTTAACGTCAAGATTGGGCTGATTTTTATGGCCGGTGTTTTTGTTGTATCAGCACTGCTGCTATTAACGGGGTGTGCATCGTTACCGGAAAATACAGGTCGAGTAGACTCCTATGCGTTTAATAATACGCAGAGCACGACGCTTGGCAGGTATTATTCGGAAAAAATTAATGCACAGAA
>JADFWF010000080.1 GCA_015222965.1 Pseudomonadota bacterium
CTTCATTCATTAAATTTAAGCACTGATCGCGGAATGAAAAAAAATCCGCTCCTACAATATAACACTCACCTGTAGGAGCGGATCCCAGGATTGACTTTGATATGGCATTCCGCGATTTCTTATGTGTTGTTGATAGCGTTATTTAATCGGCATGTTGTTTTCATCTAATACGCCGTGTTTCATCGCCAGGTGCAGCATTTCGATGTCTGAAGCAACATCGAGTTTCTCGTACAGGCGTTTACGGTATGTACTGATCGTCTTCGGGCTGAGATTAAGGATTTCAGATATCTCCTGTGTCCGGGTGCCCTGCGCCACCATCATCAGCACCTGTGTTTCGCGCATGGATAAAGTATCCATCGGATTTGTTTCGCCGGGCAGTACAGAAAGTGCCAGCGTCTGTGCGATGTCTTTGGCGATGTAATGTTTGCCATCGTGCACATCTGTGATAGCGGTCAGCATCTCTTCGACACCGTTACCTTTCGAAAGGTAACCTCTGGCGCCGCCATTCAGCAGTTGTTTTGGCAGGGGCCCATCATCGTGTACAGTGACAATTATTATACCGAGGTCCGGCCATGATTTACTGATGCGGTGAGTGGCTTCGATACCGCCGATGCCCGGCATGTTCACATCCATGAGCACGATATCGACATCGTTGTGATTATCACGGCACCAGTTAACTGCATCTTCGCCGCTGCTCAGTGTTTCTACTACGTCGATACCAGCCTGAGAGCCCAGTAGGCTTTTAAAGCCATGGCGTACCAGATCGTGATCATCGACGATCAATACTCTTATTTCAGAATTGTTATTACTTTCAGACATTTATATAAGACATAACACGACAGAATTTATTCATGCATTGTAACAAATATTTACACGCGCCACTTATCATATGGGTTTTTTATCAGGTAATTATTGTAATAACGTTCATCGTGACTTACCTCTGGACCTAACCAGTCAGGTTTTTCAAAATGCTCATGCAGGTCGCCAAGTTCGATCTCAGCCATTTTTAAGCCTTCATTAATACCACAGAAGACATCGATCTCCCATAAGTGCGACTCATACGGTACGTAATAACGTGTTTTTTCGATGACTACACCACCACACAGACTCCTCAGCATCTCTTCAGCATCATGCAGCGGAATCTCGTATTCGAATTCCTGTCGGATGGCTGAGAGTTCAGCGCTTTTAACATTGATGTTCGCTAGCTTATTGCTGATACGAATACGTATTGATGATTTCTGTGATGTCTCGAGACCACTCTGCAGGTAGCCCTGTTTGATGACATGGGTTTCTGTAACGTGCGCTTTCCACTCATCACTTTTCATTAAAAATTTACGTTCTATTTCTATACCCATACAAACTTTTCTCGAAAAAGATATTAACCGATGTATTATTTTATATCCTAACTGCAAACAGCAATCCCAAAGCACCGCTGGCAACGCTATCGCTTATGACGGCCTACGAAGAAATCGTGTTATACCGTAGGCCGGCATAAGGCTTTGCTGTTGCCGGCAATACACTAACATACCTCAGACGGTGTTATTTCATGATACATTGCAATCTATGAAATCATATTTCCAGCTCGACAAAAATATAGTTCATCTCAACCATGCTGCCGTTGCTCCCTGGCCGGTAGTAACCCGTGATGCGGTAATTGCTTTTGCCAATGAGAACACCTCGATCGGTTCACAGAATTACGACCTGTGGATGAAGACCGAGCAGCAGTTAAAACAAAAACTCGCGCTATTGATCAATGCTGAATCTACCGATGAAATAGCTATATTAAAAAACACCTCTGAAGGACTGTCGCTGATCGCCCAGGGCTTAAGTTTTCAAGCCGGTGATAATATCGTTATCCCTGCAGAAGAGTTCCCTTCCAACAGGGTCGTCTGGCAGGCCCTGGCATCACAGGGGGTCAGCATCCGTTTAGTCCCGGTACAGGATATCGAAAATCCTGAGCAGGATTTGATCGATACCATGGATGAAAATACCCGCTTGATGAGCTGCAGTTCCGTGCAATATGCTCGCGGTCTGCGGCTTGATCTGAACCTTATCGGACAGGCATGCAGAAAAAACGGGACGCTGTTTTGTGTTGATGCCATCCAGTCGCTGGGCGCCATCGCATTTGATGCACAGGCCTGTCTTGCTGATTTCATCGTCGCTGACGGACACAAATGGATGTGCGGACCTGAGGGCACCGCGCTGTTTTATTGCCGCAAAGAAATACAGCATAAACTGGCGCTGCGTCAGTATGGCTGGCACATGCTTAAAAATGCGTTTGATTTCGCACATCAAGGTGATGGCATCGAGATCGCTGAAACGGCCCAGCGTTTTGAAAGCGGCAGCCCTAATATGATGGGTATCGCTGCATTAAATGCTTCGTTGGGTCTACTGCTTGATATCGGCATAGATAAAATTCAGCAAGCTGTAATCAGGAATGCTGATTACCTGTTTTCTCGGTTGCAGTCATTATCTGACATCGATATTCTGACGCCGACAGAATCTGATCGTTATGCTGGTATCGTTACCTTCCAGAAAAAGTCTGTTGATAACGTAAAACTGTACCAGCATCTGCAGGACAGTAATGTAATCTGCGCCTACCGGGGTGACGGTATCCGTTTTTCTCCACATTTTCATACCGCTACGGAAGACATTGATAAGGCGTTACTGATCGTGCGTGATTTTTCTGGATAGCATCAGCTAGAGTATTAATCACAGTAACAATGTAGGTCGGGCACTGCCCGACATAATTAAGCTTGTACATACATCCATTTGGCGGGCAATGTCCGCCCTGGCAAATCGAATAGATGGATTCCATCCTGGGCCGGAATGACTAGCTAATAAGACTACAGCGACAGGCATCCATCAAAACCATTTGAATTGAAAATACGAATTTATGCCTTAAGCAGCACCTGAAGTGGTATATTTGAACTAGACTTGTAGATAGATATAAAGGACATGATCTAGTGAAAACATTCATTATCGCGGCAACGAAAAATGTCAGTTGTTCAAGTGAATTTTTAAACACCACACTTACTCTCTAACGGAGCTTATATGTTTCGTCTTACAAGATTTAAAGATTATCTGTGGGACAAATTTGTACATTGGCTTACCTATGAGTCCCCCAACTTCAAAACGCCACTGACCAATTTTGAGCGTTTACGTTATGAGCTTCGCCCCGGTGATGTGCTGCTGGTCGAAGGTCGATCAAATGTCGCTGAGATCATCAAGTCCATCACCCAGAGCATGTGGACACACTCTTTCTTTTATATCGGTCGCCTGCATGATATCGATGACCCGATGCTGCGTGACCACATCCAGAAATATCGCCACTGCAGTCCTGATGAACAATTAATCATTGAAGCCATTTTGGGCAAAGGCATCATCGTCTCGTCGATCGAGGTCTATGAAGGCGAGCATCTGCGAATCTGCCGGCCTCGTGGCATAACCCGCGCTGATTCTCAGGCAGTGCTGGAGTATTCGATCAAAGAACTGGGTAAAGATTATAACGTGCGACAGATCATGGACCTTGCGCGGTTCATGTTTCCATACTGGTTCCTGCCAAGACGCTGGCGCTCAACACTGTTTGAACATAACCCCGGCAGACCGACAAAAACAGTCTGCTCAACGATGATGGCCGAAGCTTTTGCCAAGGTGCGATTTCCTATCATTCCTGTCATCCATCAGGATGAAGACGGCAAACTGAAACTAATACGCGGTAATTCAAAACTGATAACGCCGAGAGATTTTGACCACTCCCCTTATTTCGATGTTATCAAATACCCGATTATTGATTTTGATGAACTGGGTATCTATCGAACACTGCCCTGGGACCAGACCAGTGTTCACTGCAGTACGATTGGCGACTGCTTTTATTCAGATCCGGATGAAACAGACCATTTAATCCCCATCAGATCATCAGAGACCATTGTTCATGATCCTGATGATGGGACGCCAGATGATGCTAAAACCAGCGAAAATGCATCAAATAATAAAAATACACATAAAAAAATCGTAAATTAGGTTGCAAAATGCAACTTTTAGCGCGCATAATGGTGCCATTAGGTTGCAAAATGCAACTTTTGTGAAACCAACACTGAAATATAACGTCTATATGCGTTATAACACCCTTAAAGATAGGTACTGAAGATGATGTGGATTCCATTATTTATATTTATCATTCTGCTTTCAGCATATCTGCGCCTGCCCCTTGTTGTCTGGTCACTATTTCTTGCAGCAGGTCTGATCGGCTACCAGGTTTTCTCCGATACCGAGACTTCTCAATCCTATCTAATGTGGACCGTTTTTGCTGCTATCGTAATACCATTAAATATTAAGTCTATCCGCCGTAACCTTTTTGGCAAACCGGTTTATATGGTCATGAAAAAACTCATGCCCACTATCTCGCAAACTGAACAGGAAGCGCTCGATGCCGGTGATGTCTGGTGGGAAGCCGAACTGTTTAGCGGCAAACCAGATTTCAATTTTCTTAAAAAACTGCCCAAACCCGTTCTCACTGATGAGGAGCAGGCATTTATCGACGGCCCGGTTGAGCAATTCTGTAACATGCTGGACGACTGGCAGATCACCCATGTCGATTACGACCTGACCCCTGAGGCCTGGCAGTTCGCCAAGGACAACGGTTTTTTCTCACTGATCATTCCAAAACAATACGGCGGACTGGATTATTCTGCCTACGCCCATTCACAGATTGTTATGAAGATCGGCAGCCGCAGCGGTTCTGCTGGGGTAACCGTGATGGTGCCAAACTCTTTGGGCCCCGGCAAACTGTTGATGACTTACGGCACAGAAGAGCAGAAAGACTACTACCTGCCACGACTCGCCAAAGGTATCGAGATACCCTGTTTTGCACTGACCGGGCCTGATGCCGGCAGTGACGCTGGCGCGATGCCTGATACCGGGGTTATTTGCCGCGGCAGCTATGAAGGCAAAGATGATGTATTAGGCATACGCCTGAATTTCTCAAAACGTTATATCACGCTGGCGCCGGTTGCCACCATACTCGGCATCGCATTTAAACTTACCGACCCTGATCATCTATTAAGTGATAAAGAAGACCGTGGTATTACCCTGGCGTTAATCAAACGCGAGACTGAAGGTGTAGAAATCGGCCAACGCCACTTCCCTGCTAACCATGCATTTATGAATGGTCCTGTACGTGGCAAAGACGTCTTTATCCCTTTGGAGTCAATCATCGGCGGTGTCGATTATGTCGGCAAGGGCTGGGCGATGCTGATGGAGTGCCTGGGCGATGGTCGTGCCATCTCATTACCGGCACTTGGTACCGCTTCCGGAAAGATGGGTTCCAGATATACCGGTGCCTACGCACGGATACGCCAGCAGTTTCATACTCCGATCGGTTATTTTGAAGGTGTAGAAGAAGCCTTAACAGAGGTCGCCGGTCAGGCATACGCCATGGATGCCGCCAGGTCATTAGTTACTGTAGCGCTCGACGGTGGCGCTGTGCCTTCGGTCATATCTGCCATCGTTAAACAGCAGGTAATGGAACGCATGCGCAGAGTGATCAATCTCAGTATGGATATCCATGGCGGCCACGGTATCTGCATGGGTCCGCA
>JADFWF010000371.1 GCA_015222965.1 Pseudomonadota bacterium
CGATGAGCCTGTTTAAGAAGTTCTTCCATGGTCCGGCTCTGGGTGATGATGCCGGAACGCCATGAGTGGTCAGAAATATCTTCTTTATTAGTGCTAAAAGAGTGGCTCTGCTGCAGGGCCTGACGTATCTCTTTGAGCAATTTCTGGCTGTCGAACGGTTTTGTCAGGTAGCTGAAGATACCTTTACGTGTGGCATTGACTGCACCAGTGATGGTGCCGTGTGCAGTTAATAATATGACTGGCAGTGAAGGGTACTGTTGATGTATGCGATCAAACAGGGCGAGTCCGTCCATATCACCCATGCGCAGATCAGTGATCACCAGGTGTGGCTGGAATACCGCGAGGCGCGTGAGTGCATGATGTGCGTTTTCTGCGGTCTCTATCTCATAACCTGAGCTTTTTAACCGTATCGATAACAGTTTTAACAAGCTGACATCATCATCTACCAATAAGATTTTGTGTGTACTCATGGTGGCTTATTCGCTCATCGGGCTGATTACCGAGCGTTCTTTCTTGTCTATTTCAACCTCGATGTTCTTTAGCTGATCGAGTTGAGACTGTATGGTTTTTAGTTGGTTACGTAATATGGCGTTTTGTGTTTCAATCTTTTTTAAGCTGATCTTTTGTGTGTTGATCAACTCGCGTAAACTCTGTCGCTGCGATATGTGCTGTAACAGCATGTTGTTAAACTGCTGGTCACTGCCAGATAATGTCGCACTATGTTTTAAGTCTTTTAATATCAGCAGTGCTTTTTCATCGTCCTGTTGTTTACCACCCGGCATGCTGAGACGGATTGCTTCGCTTAGTTTGATGCAGGCATCTGGGATCTCTTTGACAGCTTTGTCTTGTTTGGTCGGGGGCTTATCGTTAGCCGCTGTCTGTCCTTCGTCATAATAATTTAAAGAATTAGTGCAGGACTGCGGCGTATCTTTAATATCGTTAAACCTGCAGCCTGCTTGCAATGATAAAGCGGCAGTCAATATTGCATATACGACAATGTTTTTAGTTTTTATCATTCCATATCCCTATGCAGTTAATGGCAGGCGCACTCGAAAATGTGCACCGCCTGTTGAATTGATTACACTAATCGATCCGTGATGCAGTAATACATATCGATTGGCAATTGCCAGGCCAAGACCTGTTCCCGATACAGACTCCTGATATTTACGTGCGCCCTGATAAAATGGTTCGAAGATCCGTGTTTCATCCTGCCTGTTTATGCCTGGTCCGTTATCGATAACATCCAGCTGTGCACGATGCCTGTGTTCGATCAGGGAGATATCGATACGGGCGTTTTTTGGTGAGTGTTTGATTGCATTTGAAAGCAGGTTGTCTATTACTGTGGTCAATTGGGTCTTATCTCCTTTTAGTCTGATTTCCGTTAATTTGGCGTGTATGTTGACCGACCTGGACATGAGTTCCAGCTGATGTTTGTTAATGGCTTGCTGGATCAGCTGGTCAAATAGTATGGACTCGGCATGCCCCAGTTTTTCCTGGCTTAAGGCGACATTAAAATCAAGCAATGCTTCGACTTCTTTCTGTAGCTGCAGTTCATTCTTATGCAGGATCTCTACGATCTCAGTTTGATCAGGGGTTAACGGGCCAGCGACCTTATCCTGTAATAATGCTATACCTTCGCGTATCGATGTTAATGGTGTTTTTAATTCATGTGAAACATGCTGCAGGAATATCTGTTTCTGCTGGTCGAGTTCAGCCAGTTGTTGTCTTAACCAGTTCAGTCTGCGTCCCAGCTGTCGTATATCCTGAGGCCCCTCTACACTGACCGGGCCGGTAAAATCGGCACTTCCCAACTTGTTAATGATCTCGCCCAACTGATGCAGAGGCCGGGTGATGATAACGCTGAACACGGTGGCGATTAACAGGGCCAGCGGTATTAATGCCAGTGCCTGGAATAACAGCAGACGTTCGACCTGATCGATGTGCTCGCTCATCATCCTGCTTTTTTCGTTAACGCTGCGACTGACATCCAGAGGCAGGTCACTGACCAGTGCCGATAAATCCGGTAGATCTTTCGGGTCTGAGGTTCCATCCGGTTTCCTTGCAGCATTCTGTAATATATCATAGAGCTGTTTTTCGGCAGCGCTCAACCGTGTGAGACGATCCAGGATAATCGAGTTCAATGGATTTTCACGGAAGCTCTGTATGCTTTTCAGTAACTGCTGGTGTTGATCCCGATAACGTTGCAACAGTGTCGCTTCCCGGAGAACCCAGTATTGTCCGGCTGTCCGTTCCATATTGAGTACCTGGGAAACAATGATGCGACTAGATTCTGTCGTTGATGAGGTTTCGGATAAAGTTCTTTGCATCTGCCGGGATAGTGAATCAACCTGGTAAAAGGTACTGATTAACACGATGGTTAAAGGCAGTACGACCAGGAAAAAGCCGAGCAGAATTAACTGTCTGATAGAGGTTGCTACTGTAAGGCGCAAATCATCAACTCACTGGAAAATTGGTTTATATAATGGCATTAAGTCTATCGTAATGATAAAGGTTTATACCTAAAAATTTCGATTTTGAATACCGTTTTACTGTCGCTGGATGGCGACAGTAGGCGATGGCGCCACAGCAGGGATAGACCTGATTTCACGATTATAAGCGTCTCTATCTGGCGACAGTTGAGGCGCGTTAGCTGTTCTTGAAAACCAGGTAATGTATTGATGTACCTGGTTAAAACAACGTTGGCACAGGGTATGCATTAGTAACGGTAACGGCAGATATTTAGAGTC
>JADFWF010000081.1 GCA_015222965.1 Pseudomonadota bacterium
AAATAACATTTACACTCACATCAACGTGTCAACCAGTAAACCATCCCAGGAATATCGTTAACACTAAGAGTAAGAAACACGGTGTCTGAAGATTCATTAAAATCACGTACTCCTAAACCGATACGCAAACGATCTTTTAAAAGGTTGATAAACACATCGCCACCCAGGGTGTTCTGTTTACCCACTTCCGGCTCACTCAGATTATGAAACCAGGTTGGTGCAACACCAAAACTGGAAGCAATCAAATAAGAAGTTTTCCGGGTATAACTAACACCCAGACCAAGATAGTTCTCACGCGTCACATCTTTACTTGAAGTAAACAGACCACCGGTAAAACCCAGGCTTACACGTAAGCCCAGCATATCTTTTTTTGTCAGTGCCACAGTGGGTTGCCAGGCGAATATCATATCACCCTCTACTAAATCAAACCCCATCTCGAAGGGTATGAAATTTCGCCAGACCCAGTTATCAGGTGCGGTAGATGGAGAAAAAGTAAATTTAGGATCACGGTATGTCGCACTTTGCAGTACATAGCTGGCGGCACCGATTAATTCGGTATTGGCTGATTTGCGTTCCTCCGGGTCAGGTTCGCGCGCTTCATAGATTTCTTCCGCTTCAGTCTCAAGGTAAACAAGCCGATTCGTTATACGACGCGTTAACTCTGACGCCCAACTGTCGGGGTCATCGATAATTTTCGACAGCATTGTGGGCTTGCCATCTTCAGCCGGTGTTGGTGTAAAGTCTTCAGCCTTAAGATATTCAAAGAAGGTCTTTGCACTCTCCCCCTCTTCCAACGCCGCCGCCAGACCGTAATGAATGGTGCGCATATCACGATCATCAGCTGGCATCGGCTCATAGGAAAATTGCAATAGTCTTTCCCTGCCATATTCATGCTGTGCAAGCCTTGCAAAAACGTAGCGACCCCGGGCATCATTATTAAAGTCTAAAATATCGTAAAATATTTTACTAGCTGAATCAAAACACTCGCGGTATTTCTCAGGCTGATAGTTTGAAGAATAACGTAATCCACAAAAATTTTTTGCAGATAGTATTACGGCATCATACACCCCGACATAATAATCATACTCACGAAACTTGTAGTCAAAGAACGAGCCAAAACTTTCCAGTAGCGTACCGGTAATAGGAACGCTACGACTGGATACTCGCAATGCCCGATCATGATGCAGACTATAACGTGATTTTTCGATATCACTGTATATCTTGTTCTTTTCAAGATTCACCTGCTTGACGATGGATCTCATCGCATCAGCAAGTTGATTACGATAACGTATGATATCAAACACACACTCAGTGCGAACTGATGAATCTATTGTTACTGTAGTATCAGTACAATCAGTAACGATACCTTTATCACGCAAACGCTTGACTGAGTATGGTTCTTCGATAACCGGCCTCGTGCGATCATAAGCGATCTCGAGTAAATGACCTGCACGATTCAATGCTTCAGCACAATTAAGAAAACGGTCAAAATAAGGTAACGCTTTATCACAATCATTTGTGCTTGCACGCTGAGTCAACATTCTGGACAGCTTATAACTGATCTCTGACATATTAAGCTGCCAGTTGTCACCTGTCAGCTCACGATATAACTCATAGGTTCTGGCCGTGCCCATAGCATTAAGCAATAATGCTCCTTCAGAAGCCAGGTTGAACGTCATCGTCCGGCAGGCTTCAGGTGGGTTAAAACTATCACAGGCCAAATCTGTTTTAGTTTTCGGAATTTTATAACGTGTCCGGTTAGGATCAAGGTAAATGTAAGTTACTGGGTATATATTATCTTTTGCACTTATATTTCTTTCAGCAAGGATACGCGCAAGCCCGATAGGCAGGTTATCAAATAATCCACCATCAGAAAATTCTGCCTCAGCAAGCGCATAACCTTCTGCACAGCGTAAATCTTTATCCATTTTCACTGCTGTTTGCCTCTGCGGCTCAAGCTCATCATTATTTTCATGAGTGATTAGTCGACAATACTGTAATCGTTTGCGACCAAATGCCATTGGGTAAGCGCTGGTAGTAAACGATACATCCTCGATGCTTTTATCATCAATTGAGAAGGCAACTTTATCTATTGACCATGGCATTAAAATCATTGCCGGATCAGCCAGTTTTGGATAATCAGCAGGATCAAAAAAGAAATCGATGCTGTTATCAGCCATTACCCGTAACTCGAAAGGAATATAGAAACGCTGATTTTGCACATCGACACTGCCGACGGTTAATTTATCGGGTTCTATTCTTGTTACTGTAACACCGAGAGGAATTCGACAGAATTTTCGATAGTGAGGTTTATTCCACAGGTCACGTACATTACCGGCAGCTTCAAGAAAATCTTTACGTGAAAGCACCGCATCATCATGCAGATAATCTGCCGAGTCGGCGTACCTCGGAAGCAGTGTTCTTATGTCCGCTCGCAGCCAGATATCACGAAACACATTATTATCTATACGATTATGGATTCCACCTTCTTTTTCAGGACGACTGCACCAGGTCAAACCGGAGAGTAGCGTGTTAATGCCGCCAGCTGATGCGCCGGTGATACTTTCTAACTCAAGTTGAAACGTTCTCCCTCCTTCCAGCATTTCTGAGTCGGAAATCTCACGACTCAATTTGATCACACTCCAGTTCAGACCTGCTTCATAAGCACCTTTACTGGCACCGCCTCTGATAGCAATCGAAAAACGTCCGGAATCGGATTCGTCCTGAGCTTGTGCATGGGCGTTGTAATATCCGGTTAGCTGACTGAAGATTAGAATTACAGCAATAGAAACT
>JADFWF010000082.1 GCA_015222965.1 Pseudomonadota bacterium
GTTTGGCTAGCAAGGTCATAGATTGCCTTTGCATAAGGCCGTGCTGCTGTTGTGAAATCTGCCATTATGTATCTCCGCTTCCCTGGCCCTTAAAGCTGTGCTGCTAGTTCGTTAAGCGAACTTGCATGTGCGTCTTTATCGACTTCACGTTTCAGTACTTTTTCAGCACCTGAAATAGCTAAAACCACAACTTCCTGACGAAGGTGCTCACGAGCACGATTGATTTCCTGTTCGATCTCGGCATCTGCACCCGCTTTGATGCGGTCTGCTTCTGTTCGGGCATCACCTTTTGCATCGTCAACAATCTCATTCGCACGTTTCTGTGCCTGATTGATGATATCTGATGCCTGACCTTTAGCGTCTTTCAGATACTCAGCTGCTTTTTTCTCAGCCAGTTCCTGTTCGTGTTGACCACGTTCAGCCGCTGCCAGACCATCAGCAATTTTCTTCTGACGTTCTGTTAATGCAGCAACCAGTGGTGGCCACACATACGCATAACAAAACCAGACGAAGATCGCAAAGGTTATCGATTGACCAATCAGCGTTAAATTAATATTCATCCGCTTTACCTATTGATGATTATTGTTTTACGCTACTGCGAAGATAATGTAGAAAGCCACACCAACCGCGATCATTGGAACCGCGTCAGTCAGACCCATCATAAGGAAGAACTGGCCACGTAATAATGGGATAAGCTCTGGTTGACGCGCAGCGCCTTCGAGGAAACGGCCGCCTAATACACCAATACCAATCGCTGCACCCAATGCGCCCAGGCCCATCATGATTGCACCTGCTATGTAAAGCATCGCACTTACTTCAGTCATTGTTTTCTCCTAATAGTGTTAAATTCGTTAATAATAAAATAAATCTTGTTTAGTGTTCATCAGGCACTTGATACGCCAGGTCCATATATACGATGGTCAGCGTCATGAAGATGTAAGCCTGCAATGTAATAATCAGAATATGGAAAATCGCCCAGCCTAACTGCAGGAACCCGCCGAAGATACCTAATGCCCAGCCGCCGCCATACATGATCGCGATCAGGATAAAGATCATCTCGCCAGCAAACATGTTGCCGTATAAACGCAGTGACAGTGATAACGGTTTCGCGATCAGGGCAACGAATTCCAGCATAAAGTTGACCGGGATAAATAACAGCTGGACCAGCTTATTATTAGAACTGAAAGGGTGCATGGTCAACTCAGCAGCAAAACCTTTCACGCCTTTGATCTTAACGCTGTAATACATCGACATCATAAATACGGCAAGGGCCATACCAAAGGTCGCATTCGGATCTGTCGAAGGAACCACTTTAAAGTAGACGTGGTGAGGATCCGCTCCAAAAAATGTTGACGCCATCCAGGCAAAAGCACCCGGCAACCAGTCAACAGGGATCAGATCCATAGCGTTAATCAGGAATACCCAGACGAATATTGTTAACGCCATGGGCGCGACGATGGCGTTACGGCCATTAAAGGCACTTTTAACGCTGGTATCGATAAATTCGATGATCATCTCGATGAAGTTTTGCAGACCGCTAGGAGTATCAGCGGTGGCATTTTTTGCTGCTCTGCGGAAGATCCACAGGAAGAGCACGCCCAGAAATATTGACCAGAACATGGTATCGACATTGATCGACATGAAGCCCATTTCTTTGGCTTCGGCGGCAGAATGCGCCAATCCCCAGGAACCATCAGAATGCTGACCATAAGTCATATTCTGCAGATGGTGTTTAATATATTGTCCAGCTGTTAAGGCTTCGTCAGCCATTATTTCTCTCTCTTAATTTCCATGTCGCTAGTATTTGACCCTAGCGCGCTCACCATTGCTGGCGTCATGTGTACTAAAAAGTATGTAATCAATAAAGTTGCTGCGCTGAGCGGCTTTATTAATACAAACGCGCAAATAAACAGCGCGCCGGTTAAAATAACTTTGTATACCTCACCCATAAACGCTGACGCGACCATGGTTTCTGCAGCACTGTCAGGTCTGACGCTAAAGACTTTATAAGCAAACCAGGCGTTAGCGGTGGTTGCTATCAAACCGCCGGTTAATGCGGAATAGGCCTTAACACCATCGAAAACTAGTAATATTGCGGATATAACTACCGTTAAAAGCAATTGCGATTTTATATAACGAACCGCCTGTTTTTTCGATTGCTGGTGCTGCTGACTCAGGTCTAGCTGATCATGTTGCATAGTTTTTGTGCATTTTCGGCCAACCTTTTTTGCCGATTCAAGGGCTGTTCAAAGAACAGATACAGCTAGGCGGGGGTAGAATGCGCGCGAATTATATAAGAGAGTGTTATTAGAGGTCAAGGAATCAATCTAGCCATAAATAAGTTTTATACCATGAAGCGCTAATATAGGTATTTGTGGCCGCCGGATCTCAAGATTCTATTTTTTTTAGTATGCCATCTAATACATCGAGGCTGGTATAGGCGATTTCCAGACTGCCTTTGCCATTGGCCTTTTGTTTTATGTGTACCTGCGCGCCCAGACGCTCTGTCAACCGCTCTTCCAGCCGGGTTATGTCTGGATCTTTACGGCTGGCTTTAGGTTTTTTTGCCGGTGCGGATATTTTACGGATCAGCGCTTCGGTTTCCCGTACCGACAGCCCTTTTCTGGCTACATCTTTCGCTACGCTGCTTTGCTCCATGCCATCAATTGCCAGCAGGGCGCGGGCATGACCCATTTCGATATCTCGCATCGCCAGCAGTGTTTTAACGTCCGGGTTTAGGTCCTGCAGACGCAATAAGTTGCTCACCGTTGCGCGTGAACGCGCCACGGTATCAGCAACCTGCTGGTGCGTCATCTCAAATTCGTCAATCAGGCGTTTTAATGCCGTAGATTCTTCCAGGGGATTCAAATTTTCACGCTGGATATTTTCGATCAGCGAGACGGCCGCCGCAGTCTGATCATCAAATGTTTTTATCACTGCTGGAATTTTTGACAGACCTGCTTTTTGCGATGCACGCCAACGGCGCTCACCGGCTACAATTTCAAACCTGTTCTGGGATTTTTGCCGAACAACGATAGGCTGTACCACGCCCTGCTGGCCGATAGAATCTGCTAATTCCTGCAACGACTCTTCATCGAAATGCTCACGCGGCTGCCATGGTCCTCGCTCGATCAGATCTACATCTATATGGCGCAGCTCTTCATCGCTTTGCGGTTCAATCATTGCTTCAACATCACTGTTTCCCAGTAATGCGGTCAAACCTCGGCCCAGGCCTTTTTTCTTTTTTGCAACCATATCTTCTAAACCTTAAAATTATTTATGCCGTGGCAGATGCTGCATTACTGCGAGATTCACGTCTCAGCATCTCACCAGCGAGCGCCAAATAGGCCAGCGCGCCGCGGGAAGTTTTCTCATATAAAAGTGCCGGCAGACCATAACTGGGCGCTTCGGCAAGGCGGACATTCCGTGGCACGATAGTGCGATACACGCGGTCCCCAAAATGCTCGATCAGTTGTGCCGAGACATCATTTGACAACGTATTGCGCGGATCAAACATGGTGCGCAGCAGACCTTCGATCTTCAGCTCAGGGTTCACGGATGAGCGGACCTGGTTGATGGTATCCATCAAAGCGGTAAGCCCTTCGAGCGCATAATATTCGCACTGCATGGGTATGATTACACCATCAGAAGCCACCAGCGCATTCAGCGTCAGCATGTTCAATGCCGGCGGGCAATCGATCAAGACATAATCGTATTCATCGACGATTGACGCGATGCTTTTTTTAAGGCGCTGCTCGGCATTGTCGGCACGCATTAGATCGACTTCGGCAGCGGTCATATCAGCATTGGAAGGCAACAGGTCAATACCAACATTTTCGATATGATGTACCACCTTATGGGCATCAACCCCATCGAGCAGGCAGTCACAAAAAGTCAGTTCCAGGGCATTTTTATCAACGCCGACACCCATGGTAGCGTTGCCTTGCGGATCAAGATCAATCAGCAAAACTTTGCGTTTGGTCGCCGCCAGTGAGGCCGCAAGGTTAACGCTGGTAGTCGTTTTACCGACGCCGCCTTTCTGGTTTGCTAATGCGAGAATTCGTGACATGTATCTTTATAAGGTGTTTTATTTAAGTTAGATCTTCTTTATTTCCAGCAAATGCCTTTCCGCATCCAGACCGTATACCTCGAGAGCGTGTGTCTCAACGAGTTCATACTGACGGCTGCTTATATCGGTGTCCAGTTTACCCTGCATGATCAATAACCGGGTTGCCTCGTTTTGCAAATGTGCGGTACTGCTTAAAATATCATCAGTCGAGGCATAGGCACGGGCAGTAATCACATCGAAGTATATCCTATGTCCATCGATAACGGGTTGATAATCTTCTACTCGCTGGTGGATAACCTCTACATTATCCAGCTTTAATTCGATTTTTGCCTGGGTTAAAAACCGGGTTTTTTTGCCATTGGTATCGATCAGCACGAATTTTTTATTCGGCGAGGTAATCGCAAAAGGGATTCCCGGCAGACCGGCACCACTGCCGACATCCAGCACCGTATGGCCCTCGAGGTAAGGCTGCACTACCAGGCTATCGAGCAGATGTTTACTGACCATTTCTTCAACATCAC
Source organism: Pseudomonadota bacterium (assembly GCA_015222965.1). Classification (GTDB taxonomy): domain Bacteria; phylum Pseudomonadota; class Gammaproteobacteria; order SZUA-229; family SZUA-229. The sequence continues at coordinate 4,591 of JADFWF010000082.1, forward strand.
GGATAGCGGTCAGATTGAAAGTCTTGTTCCAGCGCGCGATCAACTGTATGTAATGCACCAGCTTTTGCTGAACTTCAACAGAATAATGCAGCCCCATCTGTCTGAGGCCGTGTTCTAGTTGTTGGCGTAAGGGTTCTTTCACAAAATATCCGTATTAATTATTAACTGCGAAAGCAGTTCTTTTCAGTATTATGACGCAATCTAGCTTTTAGCTTTCTTTAGATGGACCATCAATAGAGAGATGGCCGCAGGCGTGACACCCGGTATCCGTCCTGCCTGACCGATAGTTTCTGGACGATGATCACTGAGCTTCTGCTGTGCCTCGGCAGATAGTCCTCGCACTTTCGCATAATCGATGATATTTGGGATACTGGTCTGCTGATGACGCTTGGCTTTATCTATCTCATCTTGCTGGCGGTTCAGGTAGCCGGAGTATTTTGCCTGTATCTCAACCTGCTCAGCAACACTTTTTGTAACGCCCTCTCCTTCACCGATGATTTCAGTTAACGATGCATAATCGATTTCCGGGCGGCGCAATAGATCAGCCGCTTTATAGTTGCGTGTTAGAGGATGCTTTATCCCATCTTTGGCTAATTTTTCAGAGAATGCGACGCCCTCTTTCGACTCTGGCTGTACGTTCACCTCACTTAAACGCTGCTGCTCTTTTTCGACGGCCTCACGTTTCTCTGAAAATTGCTGCCAGTGCTGGTCACTGATCAGCCCCATTTCTCGGGCAACTTCTGTTAATCGTAGATCGGCATTGTCTTCACGCAAGATCAAACGATACTCTGCGCGAGAAGTAAACATCCGGTAGGGCTCCTGTGTACCAAGCGTAACCAGGTCATCGACCAGCACCCCGACATAAGCCATATCACGTGTTGGCAGCCATGCTTCTTTTTGCTGCACTTTGCGGGCGGCATTAAGCGCTGCTAGCAGACCTTGCGCGGCAGCTTCTTCATAACCGGTGGTGCCGTTTATCTGCCCGGCAAAAAATAGGCCGTTAATATATTTAGTTTCTAAAGAAGCTTTTAGATCGCGCGGATCAAAGAAGTCATATTCGATCGCGTAACCCGGGCGTGTGATATGCGCCCGCTCAAAACCTTTCATCGATCGCACAAATTCATACTGCATATCAAAAGGCAGGCTTGTCGAGATGCCGTTTGGATATACTTCATTGGTAGTTAAGCCTTCCGGTTCTATAAAGATCTGGTGAGAGGTTTTATCGGCAAAACGCACCACTTTATCTTCGATCGAAGGGCAGTAGCGGGGGCCAACGCCTTCGATTACCCCGCTATACATAGGCGAACGATGTAACCCTTCACGGATGATGTCGTGCGTTTTTTCATTGGTATGGGTGATATGACAACTGACCTGCCGGGGATGATCTTCTGCTTTACCGGTATATGAAAAAACGGGTGGTGGTGTATCACCCGGCTGTTCTGCTAATTCAGAATAATCAATCGTGCGGCTATCGATCCTTGGTGGTGTACCTGTTTTTAAACGCTCGACCCGGAACGGCAGATCACGAAGACGTTGTGCTAAGGCGATGGATGGCGGATCGCCCGCGCGCCCGCCAGAAAAGTTCTTTTCGCCAATATGAATTATACCGTCTAAAAAAGTACCTACGGTCAAAACGACTGCTTTCGCTTTAAACTTGAGGCCCATCTGTGTAACGACACCGGTAACCTGCTGTTCACCATTTATGGTCTCAACGATCAGGTCATCAACGGCTTGTTGAAACAATGAGAGCTTGGGCTGATTTTCTAAAACTTCACGAATTGCTGCTTTATACAAAACACGGTCGGCCTGTGCACGCGTAGCGCGAACGGCTGGACCTTTACGGCTGTTTAAAATACGAAACTGAATACCGCTGAGATCAGCCGCTTTTGCCATGATGCCGCCCATAGCATCAATCTCTTTTACCAGGTGGCCTTTGCCGATGCCACCGATAGCCGGGTTACAGCTCATCTGTCCCAGGGTTTCGATGTTGTGCGTCAACAGCAGGGTTTTTACGCCCATACGAGCAGCCGCCAGCGCGGCCTCAGTGCCCGCATGGCCACCGCCGACAACAATTACATCGAAGGAATCTGAATAAAACATGTGTAAACTCAATAATTAGCCGCCCATTATAATACAAATTACTGACGGGCCGCTTTTGAGCCTTAGCGGACAAAGCGAAAAACAAAATCAAAAGCTTGTTCACCACAGAGGCACAGAGGACACAGAGGACACAGA
>JADFWF010000083.1 GCA_015222965.1 Pseudomonadota bacterium
CCATTGACCTGATAATAGGTAAGGATAACGGACACACTTACCAGCGGTGCAAGCACCATGAACAAGGTAAGCTGTGCGATGCTCCAACTATTCCAGAATGGTCGTATCATAATTCGTGAATGATATTTAACAGACGAGTGTCGTTAATTTGTCACTGTTGCAGAACATCGATAAGGCAGTGCAGGCTATTCGAAAAGGCCCGTTTTATTTGCAAATAAGACTGCCTGCGTTCTATTACTGACATCCAGCGACTTCAAGATTGCAGTGACATGAATCTTTACTGTGTTATCAGATAATCCCAGAAGATTTGCTATCTCTTTATTTGACGAGCCTTTACACACTAGCTCCAGTACTTCTTTTTGCCGGTTGGTCAATGAATCAATTTTTTTATTGTCATCATTGCTTCCGCCATCTGCCTGTGACTCATTAATCTTGTCTATCAAGTCAGGTGAGATAAAAACCCCGCCCTCGATAACCAGGCGCAAGGCATTCACTAAATTAGTTTTTCCAGATGTTTTGGTTATAAATGCAGATGCGCCAAAACCCATACATTTGCGCACATCATTTACATCTTCAGACGCGGTCAACATGGCGACTTTCATCTCGGGATATTCGACGATCGCGTTTTCCAGCAGTTTAAAACTTTTACCGTTTGGCAGGACCAGATCAAGCAACAGTACATCGATACGCTCCGACTGCAGCACAGTTTGCACCTGCTGTTCATCTTCCGCCTCAAATATCACACCGTCCGGAATCAAATTCTGTAATGATTGCCGTATACCCTCACGGATCAGCTCATGATCGTCAGCGATTAAAATATTCAATTGTTTGCCCCATACTTTGTTCTATCTAGTGAGTATAAAACAGATTTCTGACAAGCCCAGTAAATACCATGTATATAAGGTGTTTCCCCACTATATTTTGAACAAACCGTAGGATAAGTGTTATTTTCTCAGGGAGTCACCTCAGACATCAGAACTTTCACCTCTTCCTGCGACTGATAACCAACTGCCAGCACATGATCCGGGGTTGGCTCATACAGCCTGAAATGCCAATCATCACCCTTGTCATATGATGATTTTTGCCAGTTCAATCGAGCACCAGAATTCTCTCTACCGATATCAAAATAAAACTGCTTTGAAGATCCCGCAAGCCCGATTCCCAGTGCTTTGACATAAGCCTCTCTCAGCGTCCATAAACGGTAAAACTGCTGCTTTATTGTGTCATCTTTTAATTGCGCCAATTCCTCATCAGCAAACATACGCTGAGCGACCGACTTTAAGTTATTTTTTCTATGAATATATTCAGCATCAATACCACAAAGCTTTTTTAGCGTGACAACACAGGCAGACAAGCCGGAAGTATGCGTCAGATTAAAATAGACACCGGGTAACGCAGATGAAGAGGATAACTGCGGTTTACCATGTTCATTATTTAAAAACTGCCACTGGGAAGCATGCACATCAGAATACCTGGACAGTGATTGCCGCAGTAATGCATGCGAGACAAGATAACTGTGCCTGTCTGTATCAAAATGGAAACGATGATAACGTTCGGTCTCCTGCTCTGATAGCAGGGATTTGTATTCAGACAATTTAGACTTATCCTCTATCAGAGGCGGCTGGCAAAACCAGACATGCACTTCTGTCTGCAGACGGTCAAAAAGGTTCGGTATAAGGCGGCTATCGGTCATATAAAAAAGGCATACTCACTAACTATTCATTATTATGATGCAAGAAGATATTTTCCTCACATTAAAGCAGTAATTAAATTTGTTATTTGCGCCTGCATGCCCGCCTCATCTCCTGAAACAGGTAAAAGCACCCATTTACCACACTGCAATACGCTCTTGTCTGAAGGACTGTTCTCGGCCAAAAAGAGAAGTTGGCAGTAGGCAGTTATCAGTTTGCAGTTAAAAACTAAAAAGCTGCAAAGCCACAGGCTTTGTAGCGCAAGCTATGGTTTTGCTTTTACTGATGACTGCCAACTGCAAACTTCTCCTAAGGCTCAGAAGCAGTCAACCGATCCTGACCTCCACTCTCAGATCACATTTGAAGTAATACAGTAAGCTAACGCTACAGCATTAATCCTGCAACAGGTGCGCGATAGCTTCACCATAGAATGTCTTGGCCACATCCCAGCTGCCCGGATTGATAGCATCTACGATATCAGCATAAACGATCATCGGGCTCAAGCCATCGATATTTTCATCACCCGCAAAACTCGGCGACCAAAAACTCCTATACATACAGATCTCGCCATCTGTGTCTTCACGCAGACCACAAAAGTCCGCGAACTCTTTCTGCTTCACATCCGATGAAAAATACAGGCTGATCGATTCCGGTATCATAAACGGTGTTGATTTAGCGATAACGACTTCGCCACCCCACAGACCATGAAATTCGGCCGGATTTGCAGTTTGCCACCAGTTTTCATTATCACTGGTATAACATGCCATGATCTGTTTCGGGCGCAACTTCTCCAGGTAACCATCCACCCAGCGTTCATACAACCTTTTTTTATTTATCAACCGCCGCTCACCGTCATCGAGAATATATCCGGATTCATACAGGTCATCGATAACAGGCCCCACACTGCCGAGCGCGATGTTCACCTTATTTGAAATATCCCGATAGGATGCCTGCAAGAATTGCGGCTGGTTAAATATGGCAAAAATCAACTTGAGGCCGGCGGCGTTAAACGCTCGCCCACGGACGCGTTTACTACGCAATTGCGAGGATTTTTTACCCTTTACGTACAGGTCAAACTGCGCGCTTTTCAGCGATACATTGCCAACAGTATCGACGAAAGAAATCGAACGCCGGCGCAATTTTTCAGCCATTACCGGATTAACAAAATCAGCAAACAATATAGCCGGCGCGGGCAATGATTTTATCTGCAGAATCAAAGAGTTAATATCTTTTTGCGGAGCCCAGGGCTGTGACAAAACCGTATAGGTCTGATCAAACCGGCTACTGCTTATCTGCACCTGACCATCATCATTTACCACGGAGCTTGTGGCAGTGAACAATGACCCGTCTACAGCAGGGCCAAATTTCGGTTCAAGCAGGTTGTTTAACTGCTTTAACGCTTGTTGAAATACCTGCTTCTTCTCCATTTATTTCTCTCTTTTTTTAATAACAGTATATGCATACATTAAAGTTGTTCAGAATTATTGAACAAATCATACCATGTTAATAATACATTGTTTTTTTAATTTCCGCCGCAATCAGAAATTATAAACATCACCGCTTTACTGGTCTAAGTTATACCGCTGATTTTTCAGACATTGCTATTTGATTCAGCTATGCTCTAAACATCGACTACTAACTTTTATATTATAAAGGTCAAAACACTGTGCAAGACCCACTTTCCCATATAGAGGTACTCAGCACACAGGAGCTGTTTAAAACAGCCCTGTCCGCAAATATGTCTGTTATCGTGGGAACAGCGATCGTCGGCGCTTTTTTTTACCAGGAAGCAGGAAGTCAGCTAGCGTACTGGATTATCTCGATGTTGATAATAACCTGTAGCCGCATCATCATTTCAAAATTTTATCTTATCGACCAGGCAGATGATTTTAAAAAACTCAGCCAAAGATTCTGGCGGGATATTTATATCACTACCTCACTGATAGCCGGCACGCTGTGGGGCACACTCATATTTTTTATAACTACCGATGCCAGCCCGGTAACAGTCAGCATGTTTTATATTATCCTGGCTTCAGTCATGGCTGGATCTATAACTGTTCTCACCGTAGTGTTACCTGCCTTCTACGCATACACGACACCTGTTTTTTTAGCGATATTTGCATATTCCATAATGCTAAACACGAAACAGACCTTATATTTAGCTATCGCGTCCATCCTGTACTACGCATTTATTATCGGCGCAGGACGATTGATAAACAAACGTTTCACACAAAATTTTTCTCTTCTTCTTGAAAATGACACGCTGATCTCAAAACTTCACGAACAGATTATTCAAAAAGAATTCGTCGAACAAAAATTAATCAACAATCAGCAGCAGCTTGAAGATACCGTTGAGCTACGCACAAAAGAACTCAGCGATATCAATGAAACATTGATCGATGAGATCAATGAACGCCGCCGCATCGAATCAAATCTCAAGCATATCGCGCATCATGATGCATTAACCAATCTGCCAAACCGTCTTTTACTCGATGCACGCTTAACTCACGCCATCGAACGCGCCAAACGTGAAGACCTGCAGGTCGCTGTCATGTTTATTGATCTTGATCATTTCAAAAACATCAATGACAGTCTCGGACACGATATCGGTGATCAGTTACTCGTCGCTATCAGCAAGCGGCTGCTTAACTGTGTGCGCGAAGACGATACTGTTGCTCGCTTAGGCGGCGATGAATTTATTATCATCATCGAAGCGGTGCATGACATAGGTGACCTGGATGCCTTATTGAAAAAAATAATGAAAGTAACATCACAGGCAATTACCATCAACAATCACGAACTGAGCATCTCTGCCAGTATCGGTATCAGCACTTATCCCGATGATGGAAAAAATGCTGAACTGTTAATGCGAAATGCCGATGCTGCCATGTACCACGTCAAAGAAAATGGCCGCCATAAATACCATTTCTATACGCGTGATTTAACCACCGCAGCTTATGACCACGTAATCTTAGAAACCGAGTTAAAACACGCCATCGAAGAGGAGCAGCTACTGGTTTATTATCAGCCGCAAATATCATTAGAGACAAAAAAAATAGTTGGTGTAGAAGCACTGGTACGCTGGAAGCACCCCGATCTTGGCATACTCCCTCCAAATCAATTTCTATATATCGCAGAAAAAACCAACCTGATAAATAAGATCGGAAAAACTGTTCTAACCAGTGCGTGCCGGCAGATGGTTAAATGGAAACAGCAAGGTTTGCCAATCGAAACCGTCGCAGTTAACGTGGCAGGCAATCAGATCCACCATAGCGATCTGGTGGGCACCGTAAAATCTGTCCTGCAACAAACTAACTGTAAAACAGAATGGCTAGAGCTTGAGATAACTGAAGATTTTATCCTTGAAAAAACAACGCAGGCCATCTCCACGCTGCAGAGATTACGCGACCTTGGCATCTCTCTTGCAATCGATGATTTCGGCACAGGTTACTCCTCACTGAGTTACTTAAAACAACTTCCCGTTAATAAATTAAAAATTGATCGCTCTTTCGTCAGCGACATAAGCAATGACATGGAAGACGCCGCCCTGGTGCAGGCTATCATTGCCATGGGTAAAAGTCTGAAGCTGAAACTGATCGCAGAAGGCGTTGAACATGGTTCGCATGAAATATTTTTAAAGGCACATGGTTGCGAATATGCACAGGGTTATTATTACTCCGAACCTGTGTCTGCAGAAGACATCGAAAAAATGCTCGTCGATAAAGACGAACAACGTCGAAAAAACCTGAAACTAATCTCGAAGAAATAAGCTCACTTTAATCCTCGCTCTCCGCTACCATAGCAGCATACTTGAGGCTGTCACGCAGTTCTTTTATCTCATCATCCAGAGCGTTTTGCTGACACAGCAGTTGCGTCGATCTGCGTAGCGGACGCCCGTGTGTTTTTTCGAATTGTGACTCAAGCTGTTTAACCAGCTGCTGAACAGTCTCTTCAGGATATTCATTCAATTCCAGATGACTAAACAGCGCTTTATTGACATCGAAGGGGTAAAGGCTAAAGCGGTCAACGTAGGTTTCCACAAGTGACCAGAAAAAAGGCCGTACTTTACTGACCTCAAGATTCTTGTCGTTAAGTAATTTAATGGCAAGATCGCCAAGCTCGGTCAGACCGAGTCGTGATAAATCTGCAGGGGGAGATGCTTCATCACGGCTCTGACTAAATTTGTCTTCCGCGTTCAGGACGGTGTTCTTGTGCTTATGAAGTTTCAATGTTTATTACTATTTATTTCCGCTTGATTACAGAACACGAATTTACAATATAAAAAATCATCTGGCGCGCCACCATTAGACTGCTAATTACAAATTAAATCAAGCCTTTATCTAAATTAACAAACTAATCATTCCTGCTAAATAGCAGTATTTTTTTGCTGTCAATTATTCTTTAAAACCGATAAGCTTTCAAAAAAATAAATGCCATTTTAGCTGTCCATTTTTTTTACACTTTAAAACACAATAAAAAAAGAAATAATCCTAAGTATTTGAATACAAAAGATAATTTATATCTTGCATGATTATTGCATAATCATGTGGTGTACAACACATGCGTAACATACTCGATGACCAATGCGGCAAACAGGCTTCGAGCAGCACTCTCAATAATGGTTTGCCTGTAAAAAAATTGTTGTTAATAGACATAACTAAATGAATCAAAAAGCAAAACAAATTCTGCAAAAAGCAGATGTGGACAAACTACCCAGTTTGCCGCATGTTTTGCTACAGTTGCTCGAAATCTGTCATGATGAAAGCCTGTCCTTCTCGGACCTGGCAGACATCCTGCGACAGGACCCCGCATTATATGCCCGCGTTTCCTCAGTCTGCCATCGCCATAATTGCAGCCCGAACACTCATCCACATACAGACGACATACCATCGATCGAGAGTTCGCTGCAGCACCTCGGCATCAACACGATCAAGGGTATTGCCGTCACAGCGACCGTCCAACAGTTCTTTTCGCGCACCAGCCTTGAGCGCACTGATTTTCTAAAGCAGCACTGGCAACACTCACTCTACAGCGCCAGCGTCTCCCGATCGATAGCGAAACTGTGCAACTACAGCGACCCCGATGAGGCATACACCACCGGTCTGATGCATGACATCGGCCAATTGGTGCTGGAGGTTGCTTATCCGGAAAAATACACCAGCACCTTTGCTCAATTAAGCGAAGACGATATCTTTCACACGCTGGAGCTGGATGAATTTGAATGCACGCACCAAGAGGTCGGTGCACAGCTGCTGCATAAACATGGCGCCAACAGTTTTGTTTGTGATGCCGTGTTATATCATCACGAAAATGTTGAACAGATACTGGACGCTCACCCGCTGGTAAAAATCGTTAACGTGGCAAACATGCTGACCTGCAGTTTCTTCAAGCCAGAAGACCAGCAGGTTTTTGATGCCGCTGAAACACTCCTTGGTTTAGACAAACCGCTATTGCTGGAGATGCTGGAGAAATCACAGGCGCAGCTGAAAAACGTAACACAATCACTGGAGATAGATCTCGCCATCGATGGCATGGATGGCGAAACTGCAAAACAACAAAGTGCTGGTGATGAGTTTAAGCAGGTCCAGCTTGCTGAGCAGGTAAGAAACATCGCGCTGTTAGACGGAATTCACCAGCATCTTTCCCGAAGTGGCGGATTAAGTGACAATGAAGGCAAGCTATTGCCCATCATCTCGCAGCATATCGGTATTTTGTTCGGCGTCAGCCAGTGCATCATGTTTTTATATGATGCGACGAATGACCATGTCAATGCCATTTCGACTGACAATCAGCCAGCGCAGCTCGCCGATATCTCTATCCCGTTGAAAGCTGGCCGCAGCCTGATCACCGAAGCATTATTAAATAAACAGGCGAGCCATTCATTTGATGCGGACTCGCTTGACGATGAACACACAAAACTTTCCGTCGTCGACCGTCAGCTGATCGGCTTCACCGAACAGGAAGGCATAATCTGCCTGCCGATGATGATGAACAACGCCGCTATCGGCACACTGGTACTCGGCGTAGATAAGACGCAATATGAATCTTTATGGAAACAACTGCCGTTATTAATGCGCTTTGTAAATGAAGTAGCACATACCATCAGTGTCAATCATTCGGTCAGTACATCATCTGGCAGTGACGATGAACAGAGTGATCAGCTGAAACATAAGATACGTGAAGTTTTACATGAGGTTCGAAACCCGCTGAGCATCATGAACAACTACCTGGGCATACTCAGTTACAAGCTGGAAAGTGACAAACCCGCCCAGGAGGACGTACAGACCATCAAATCCGAAATCGAGCGCATCAGCCTGATTTTAAACCGTCTGACCGAGCAGGAAGAAAGCTCGACAGACGAAACCTCGCCGGTAGACATAAATGCAATCATCGCAGACCTTACCCATGTCTTCCAAACCTCACTGTTCGCCAGCAAAAATATCCAGATTTCACTCGATCTGGATGAGCGGATCGAAAGCCTGCAAAGCAATGCCAACGCCCTCAAGCAGATATATACCAACCTAATTAAAAATGCTGCCGAGGCACTTCCTGCAAATGGCCAACTTATGGTCTACACTCAAGATTATGTAAACGTTGACGGTAAACAGCATATCGAGCTGTCTGTCGCCGACGACGGACCAGGGATTGATATAGACATCCTGCCACAGCTGTTTTCACCGGTGGAATCCACCAAAGGCGACGACCACGCGGGGCTAGGACTAACAATCGTCAAAAACCTGGTCAATGAATTACATGGATCAATCAGTTGCAGAAGTAGCGATAAGGGCACCAGTTTTCACATCCTGCTTCCTAAGTAACTGAAATATAATAAATAAATGAACAAAAATGCACACTCTGGAACGTGCTAAATAAAATAATAATGTAAGGGTTAGCTACTCTTACACAGCAGAGTGAAAATAAATGAGTATTAATGAGCAGAAAATTCTCGTAGTAGACGACGACCCCGTCGTACTAAAAAGTTTAAAAGATTTACTCGCCATCAGAGGTTTTAATCCAAATACCGCTATTGGCGGTCAAGAGGCCATTTGCCAGCTTGACCAGAATAAATATGACCTGGTATTGCTTGATTTGCATATGCCGTACGTCAGTGGACATGATGTCATGGATCATATCAATAGCAACAAGATTGATACCTCCGTCATCATCGTCAGTGGTGAAACCTCGTTTGAAGCGGCAAAAAATGCCTGCACCCAGGGTGCTTATGATTTTCTGCGCAAACCCTATGCCACTGATGAACTGATCATCACCATCAATAACGCATTAAAAGAAAAGCGTCTGCAGAAGCAGAATGCTTTTATGCAGCTGCAGCTATCAGAATCGGAGCGTTTACATCGATACATCGTCAACACTTCACCGGATATTATTTATATTCTGGATCGCGATGGCCATTTCACCTTTATCAACGAGCGCATCGAAAGCCTGCTTGGTTTCAGTAAAGAAGAGATCGTAGGCAAACATTACTCGTTCCTGGTGCATCACGATGATATGGAACAGGCAAAATACGTTTTCAATGAACGCCGCATAGGCACACGTGCAGCAAAAAATATCGAGCTGCGCTTAAAATGTAAAGACGACGGCAAGTCGCGTCACTTTAATAATCGCACACTACCCATCGAGCTTAGCGCTATGGGTATGTACACGCCTGAAGACGAATCAAAAAATAGCTATACCGGCACCTACGGTGTCGCGCGTGATGTCACCGAACGCAAGATTGCAGAAGAGACCATCAACTTTCAGGCATACCACGATCTGCTCACCAAACTACCCAACCGCGCACTGTTACGTGACCGTTTAAGTCTGGCTATAAATCAGGCAAAGCGAGAAAACGAAAAACTTGCGGTAATGTTCCTTGATCTTGATCGCTTTAAAAATATCAATGACAGTCTCGGTCACATGATCGGTGATGAATTATTACAGCAGGTCAGCATGCGGCTGAAAGAATGTATACGCGCCGCAGATACCTTAGCGCGCTTTGGCGGTGATGAGTTCACATTGATGTTACCTAAACTGCATGAAGGGCACGAAGACGCCAGTAAACTTGCAGAAAAAATCACCAACACATTAAAGAAACCGTTCAATGTCGATGGTCACGAACTCTATGTCAGCGCCAGTATCGGCATCGCTTTATACCCGCAAGATGGCACTGACATGGACAGTCTGATTAAACATGCCGATGTAGCGATGTACCATGTAAAAGGTCAGGGTAAAAATGGTTATCAGTTCTATTCCAATGAAATGAATGTGCCGTACATCAAAAAGCTTTCGATGGATACAGGCATCCATAAAGCACTGGATAACGATGAATTTAATCTTGTCTATCAGCCACAGATTAATTTACGCACCGGTGAAATCGTCGGTGTTGAAGCACTGTTACGATGGGAACACCCGGAACATGGCGCTATATCACCTTCTGAATTTATTCCTTTCGCCGAAGAAAGCGGCCTGATAATCGATATAGGCTGCTGGGTATTAAAAAGCGCCTGCGCAGAACTTAGCCGCTGGCGTGATGCCGGACTGCCTGAAATACGTATGTCGGTAAACATATCCACACGCCAGCTGATGGAAGACAGCATCGTCAAAGACATTATTAACATATTGAAAGACTATAATCTGCCCGGACATTGCCTCGAGCTGGAAATTACGGAACACGCGATCATGAATGATATGGATAGCGTCGTCCGCAAACTAAAAGAATTAAGTGCTCACGATATTACTATCGCGATAGACGACTTTGGCACAGGTTATTCATCATTGAGCTACCTGCACAAGCTACCGATACAGACGCTTAAAATTGACCGTACTTTCCTCAAAGAAAGCCGCATAAATAAAAGCGACAACACCATCATCAATACCATCGTAGCGATGGCGAAAGGCCTTAACCTGAACGTTATCGCTGAAGGTGTTGAATCACAATCACAGCTGGAGTACCTGCGTGAGATTGACTGCTGTGAAGCACAGGGCTTTCTATTCGGCAAACCATTGCCGCCCGATGTGATTTCACAACTGCTGGTTCAGGAGCCTTTTGCGACACCTGGCAGCCGGAGTGATTCGACGAAAGGCACACACTGGCACCATTAGATAAATTATTGCGATATCTGCTTCCGGCCAGGAACGGACATACAAAACAAAGTCAAAAGATTTTCACCGCAGAG
>JADFWF010000084.1 GCA_015222965.1 Pseudomonadota bacterium
CTCAGCGGCATTTATTAAATGTATCGCCGTTATCTATTGCAGGATTTTGCACGGTTGCTTCGTCAGGGAATAATTCTTTTAAATCCGCCATCGATAAGGTATCGCCTTTTTTCTCGTATTGTTCCCAGATTATCTCCCAGCGCTCATCGTTAAAGTAAAATCCGGTCGGTAATAAACAGACCACTTTCTGGTTAAGATCAGTGATAATTTTTGGTTCGGCCAGTTTTCCTGCCATGTCAGTGCCCTTGTGTGAATTAATCAGTAGCGCGATAAAATATTTCGCTACAATGCGTTCTGTATTTTAACGGACTTTTTCTATATGAGTAATCGTGAAAAACCGGTTTTATTATCGATAATCGAAATTGGCGGTTACCCTGATTTTACCCCCTTGTACGAATCCGCTGGTTATCATGTGGTGAAAGCCGAGAGTGTGCGTAAAGCGGTAAAACTGATCCGTCAGCATAAACCGGAAGTTTTGGTGGCTGAGTTTAATTTTCAGTCAGACTTTCGAGACCGCACCAGTAGCCTGGAAACGCTATTATCGAGTACTCAGGGTGTGACAGAAGCCAGCGTGATCGTTTTTTATGAAAAAGAATTTGAGCCGCAGTATCAGCGATTTCTACAGAGCTTTGAAGTTTCTGCCTCGTTGACTTTCCCTGTTGAAGAGCAGGCGCTACAGGCTGTGTTGCGGGTTATATCTCAAAAGATAGGGTGAATTACGCTCAATACCCTGCAATTAGCCTGTTTCTATTGACGTTAAAATGCTGTAAAAAGCGCATTCAATCTAAGTTTTAAATGGTTTCCCTATGTCAGGTAATAAAGAACTCGACGAGCTGCTGTTAGATAGTTCGTCACCCGAGCAGTCCAAAGAAGATATCCAGAAATACCTGGAGAAGAAACAGGCGGCATATGATGCGCTAGAAGCCAGCGCTGAACCGTTGGACCGTGCACGTCTGCAGCTCGATGTTGCAGAAGCATTAGTGGGTTCGGGTCGTGCGGATGAGTCATGGGAAAAAGCGCGTGCTGCACTCGATACATTCATAGAGCTCGAGCAATGGCAGGATGCGGTAGAAAGCTGTGATGTGTTATATCAAAGTGCACAACCGGCATCTATCGTTGCCCTGGCGCATGGCGTCTGGTTATCGGTTACCTATCCGGTCGACCCTACTTTAACTGTTAATATGCTGAATTATGTGATCGATGAAACACCGGCGAAAGCCGATGGTGCAGCCGTTGCAGCGGTTGTTGCGCATTATGTCGCAGATGTCCGTGCAGCAGATGATCAGCATAAGAGCCTGACATTTCTCACCAAGCAGTTATTGGCGAATGTCGCGAAAGAGCATTCTGGTGTAGTTGATCAGGAAGGTTTAACAACATGGATGGAGCGTATGGAACTGCTGGACCCTGATGTTTTTCTGCCACGCTTATCGTTGGTGCTGGGCGCGATCGTACCCGTTGATGACTGGTGGTTTGATCGTGACGCGCTGCGCGAGAAGATTCCTCATTAGTCTGTTTATGGCCATAAAGAGAAGTTGGCAGTAGGCAGTTATCAGTTGGCAGTTAAAAACTAAAAAGCTGCAAAGCCAGGTGCGTTGTAGCA
>JADFWF010000085.1 GCA_015222965.1 Pseudomonadota bacterium
GATCTTGATGAAGGTGACCTGTTGTACATGCCGAGCACTTTCCCCGCGGTATCGGTTGGTAAAGCACAGCAATTATTACAGCAGACAAACAAGCTGATTAAAACGGTGCCAGAGGTAAAACGGGTATTTGGCAAGGTGGGTCGTGCGGAAACGGCAACCGACCCTGCACCGTTAACCATGATAGAAACGACTATCCTTCTTAAGCCGCATGATGAGTGGCGAGAAGGCATGACCATGGAGAAACTTAAGACCGAGTTAAACCAGCTGATCCAGTTTCCCGGCTTGACCAATGCATGGGTGATGCCGATTAAAAATCGTATCGATATGCTGGCGACTGGTATTAAAACGCCGGTCGGTGTAAAAGTTGCCGGTCCGGATCTGACGGTGATAGAAGACATCGGTAAAGAGATCGAAAAAGTGCTCAACGATGTACCGGGTACGATTTCTGTATACGCTGAACGTGTGGCGGGTGGGCGTTATGTCACCGTGGATATCAAGCGTCGTGAAGCGGCCCGCTTTGCACTCAACATTGCCGATATTCAGGAAGTGGTAAAAACCGCCCTGGGCGGCATGCGCGTAGCGATGACGGTGGAAGGCCTCGAGCGATATCCAATCAACGTGCGTTATCCGCGTGATGTGCGTGACTCATTGGAAAAACTGCGTAACTTACCCGTGGTGACACCGGCAGGTGCACGAATTCCGCTGGCAGAGGTCGCGGATATCCGCATCGACAACGGACCAGGAATGATCAAAACCGAGAATGCCCGGCTTAACGGCTGGATCTATATCGATATCGAAGGCCGTGACCTGGGTTCATATGTGCAGGATGCGCAGCAAGTCGTTACCGACAAGATCAAATTGCCGCCGGGTTATTCTATCTCCTGGTCCGGCCAGTATGAATTTATGGTTCGCGCCGTCGAGCGTTTAACCACCGTGGTTCCGGTCACGCTGGTGATTATCGTATTGCTGTTATATATGAATTTTCGCAACCTGACCGAAGTGGCAATTATTATGGGCACCTTGCCCCTGGCGCTGGTTGGCGGTTTCTGGTTGCTGTACTTACTCGGTTACAACATGTCGGTCGCAGTTGGAGTAGGTTTTATCGCTCTGTCGGGTGTGGCTGTGGAAATCGGTGTCATCATGCTGGTCTATCTCAATCAGGCTTTTGAGAAACATAAAATTGAAGCAGAGAGAAAAGGTATTGATCTGACCGTCGCAGAAGTTCGTTCTGCGGTAATCGATGGTGCACTCTTAAGAGTGCGTCCTATCATGATGACAGTTGCTGCCATTATTGCCGGCCTGTTACCGATAATGCTGGGTGGTGGTACCGGATCAGAAATAATGCGACGAATAGCCGCGCCGATGGTCGGTGGTATGGTCAGTGCGACCTTGTTAACATTGGTGGTTATTCCGGCAGTATTCCTACTCTGGAAAAGTATGGGGTTGAAGAATAATTAAGAAAAGCTATTGTCCACAGATGAACGCAGATGGACACGGATAAAAGCTTTATTGTATAAATTATCTTAAAAGATTTGTTTTTATCTGTGTCTATCTGTGTCTATCTGCGTTCATCTGTGGACTAAAAGTTTTGTTAAAGTTAAAAATGTTGATGGTAGTAATTAAATAATGACGATAAAAATTGAATATTTCAGTGATGTGTTGTGCATCTGGGCATACGGTGGACAGATCCGTATGGATGAATTAAAACGAGATTTTGCTGATGACATAGAAATTGATTATCGTTTTGTTTCTATCTTTGGTGCAGGCCGACAGCATGTGGAAAATGTCTGGAAAGATGAGGGTGGTCTGCCAGGTTTTAACGCACATCTGCAGGAAGTAGCAAAAAACTGGCCGCATATTTCTATCTCAGAAGATCTCTGGACCGAGGTTGCGCCGGAGTCGTCCACTTCTGCCCATCTGTATCTAAAAGCGATTCAACTATTAGCGAACAGCGGAGAAATTGATAATACGCCAGTAGAAAAATTCAATGGCCGAACTTGTTTTGAGGAAGCCATCTGGCTATTCCGTGACGTTTTTTTTAGAGAAGGAAAAGATATAGCGCGACGCAGTGTGCAGGATGAAGTGGCTGAAAAATTGCAGTTGCCGCTAAAAAATATCCATGAACTGCTCGATTCAGGCAAAGC
>JADFWF010000086.1 GCA_015222965.1 Pseudomonadota bacterium
AATACTGAAAAAGGTGATGAGCTTGATGTTCTGATGCTATTGGTTGAAAAATATGAGGAAGAGCATTACCCAATACCACCATCTGACCCCATTGAAGCAATCAAATTTTTAATGGAACAGAAAGCACTAACACGTAAAGACCTCGAGCCGTATCTTGGTACTCGAGCTCGTGTTTCTGAGGTGCTGAATAAAAAGCGTAGTCTTACACTTCCCATGATAAAGAGATTGCATGAAGGTTTGAACATCCCGTACAACTGTTTAATTGCGTAACAAAGCGCTGATAGAACTTATATAAAAAGATATTCAAGTGTCTGCTTAAATTTCACAGTTCACCACAAATGCGACATTGGAGGAACGGCTCTGAACAAATTTTTGCATGCTTGCATGAAGATATTACAATGATTATATAAAGTTTGATATTAAGATATATTTTGTGTATCGTGCTGTTTAACTATGGGGATTTTAAAGGAATAAATTGTATGAAAAGTATATTAAAAATATCATTTCTAAGCAGCGTCATACTATTTTCTGTAAGCAACGTATTTGCTTCGGATACGTCTTATGAAACATTTGGTCTTGCTCTTGGTGAAGATTATAGGAAGGAAGGGGGCAACATAAAAGGCCAATCAACCATGGCTTTTACGCCAGTATCTCCGCACCCAGCATTTAATAAATACGAGGTTGATTTAAATTATGATGGGAAAATCAAAGCAATAAGAGTTGAAGGCGATAAATTTAGTAGTACACGTGACTGTTTGAGTAAAACCAAAGATTTTCAAAATATTTTCTTGAAGAAACGTTCTGGAAAATCAGATTACATAGAAGACCATAGTCGTGACGGAAAATGGGCGCAAACAAGATTCGTTGGTAGTGATAAAATTCTTGCTTTAGATTTTGTCTGTAGTGAAAAGAAGAGCCTTATTCATTATGTTGCCGCCATAACACTACCACCAAAGCCTAAAGATACATCAAAAGCACTAAATAATTTAGCCGCTGGTAAAGCATTCCTCAAAGCTAACGCAAAAAAAACCGGCGTTATTACCACAAACAGTGGTCTACAATACAAAATTCTGAAATCTGGCAACGGAAAACAACCTAAAGCCAATGATGATGTCATCGTGCACTATACAACTACATTAATCGATGGTCGGGAGGTTGAGAGCACGCATACGAAAGGTGTGCCCGTTGAATTTCATGTTGGTGGGTACCTCGAAGGTTGGGATGAAGCGCTACAGTTGATGCATGTTGGTGATAAGTGGAAGTTGTTTCTTCCTACTGATCTGGCATGGGGTGAACATGGGCGTGGCGAGTCAGTCCCGGAGAACACGCCTTTAGTAATTGAAATTGAGCTACTAAAAATAGGGAGCCTTCGTGCGCCTCTTGTTAAGAGCACGTCTCCTAGTGACACTTATATATATTCAATTGATATATCAGGCATTAAGCTTGGGATGACTCCAAATGAAGTAAAAAAGGTTCTGTCTTCTAAAAAGAATTTCAAAGGTTTTAACGTCGATACAAGAGACAAGGTTGCAGTATATGATAAAGCGCAACCATATGTAGAATTGATGACTGCAAGATCAATATTAAAAGATACAGGACGTGGGTCGAAGAGGAGTCAAGGTGATTTGAGCCAAGGTGTGGACAGCTATAAAATATACTTTTCAATGCCACCTTTTAAAAACGTAGTTAATCAAATTAGAAGATCACGTTTATATTATAGAAAAGAGGTTATAACGAGCACAGTAATGCCGTCGACTAATAATTATAAAAAAGCTCTTATAAAAAAATACGGCAGCCCTCTTGAAGAAATAAAGTTAATTGAGACTGGCTATACAAGCCCTATTTATGGCGCACAGTCAGATAAATCTGATAAAGGAGCTGTATTACGATGGCTGTTCAGGCCAAAGGAATGTATAGGTAAGGGAGACTATTTTATGCGTGGAATCTCCCCAAGCAATATTGAGTGTCCTGCTATTTTTGATGTGCAGATAATATCTTCCTTGAATCGAAAGACACAACGGTACGATGGAGTAGAGAAAGCCCATTTCATACTTTATGACTATCCACTAGACCTTAAACAAAGTAAAGAAATTGATACTTTATTGGAAATATATCGTCAAAAACTGAAAGAGAAAAATACATTTAAAGGTGCCATGCCTACTGATTTGTGATTAATGTGACATTAACCGGCTTAAGATCTGCTATTGGCCAGAAGCTCTCCTTCAATAATATTGGCGCAAGGTCTGCTTTTGATTGTTAACAGAAGTTTGCGAGAGAAGAAGGAAGGTTTTTTGTAGGCAGAAATTGCCATTTTACTTCACATATCCTAAGGTCTGCTATCAAAGATTTGAGGAGACTTTTAATAACATATAACCGGGGCAGAGAAATATTTTTCACGGCGGTTAAGTGTCTGAGCTCCCTACCTGAAAATAACCGATCCTGCCATTACGGCATTCCAGTAATACTTTTCCGTTTTTGTTCTCGTTCAATATTGTTTTCAGCTCATTTAAAGAGTGCACATCCTGATCATTTGCTTTGACGATAAGCTCACCAACGGGCCATTCCATATCATCTGCCGGCGTTCCCTGGCGCACATCCGTAACTGTCAGTACGGGTTTGTCCTGGTCGATGATCTGCAGCATATCAATTCTCGCATTGGCATCAATTGCGCGCATTGCTTCGATGATCTCAAAACTCAGTTCCTGAATGATCATGCCAAATACTTCAAGATATTCCCTCTCGCTTATGATCGGGTGAGAGCGGATACCTTTCTCCGGGTTGCGCATGGCATTGGCAGCGGTGGTTTTAGTTTCACCGTTTCTAATATAGGTAAGCTCGACCTCTTTGCCGATCGGCGCCAGCTTGATCACATCATAAATGTTTTTATGTCTGAACTGTTCTTCCTTGCCAATGATGATGCCATGCCGGTCAAATTCGATACCGTTAATCGAGATGATGACATCACGCGATTGAATGCCTGCAGACTCAAGAAAACCATTTGCCGTTACACTGGCGACGATCACGCCTTTGGGTGATGACTGTTTTAACAGTGCATTAAAGTTTGCCGCATTTTTTTGCAGCTTTCCGCCCAGGCCTGCAAAAAAAGGCTCGTTGAGCTGCAGCAGGTTGTCGATAATGATTTTTACAAATCCTGCAGGTGTAATAAAACCGATGTTCTCAGCGTCTAGCATGACAGCGGTATTTAAGCCGACAACTTTGCCATCTTTGCTCACACTGGGGCCGCCGGAATTGCCTGGATTAATCGCGGCATCAGTGACAAACCTTTCAGTGCTGTATTCAGAGCCGGAGACAAAGTTGGTGATCTCGCCACCCGATATGTTCGGTTCTACCATTCCCATCGGATAACCGATAGCCTTGATTTTTTCACCGCGTGTAAGTCTTGAAACTTCGCCAAGCTCCAGGTATTCAATAGCGCCGGATGCGAGTGAATCAAAGCGTTTTAGTTCTTTGTCTGAAAGTTTGATTAAAGCAACATCGGGTTCGAGCTGTTTTACCAGTCCAACAAGTTCTGCTTCAAAGCGTTCTTCACTGGTTAGCATCGAGCTGATTTTAATTTTGACTGCATTTCTTACGACGTGTGCATTGGTAACGATGTAACCTTTGAGGTTATTGTATCTGATGAAAAATCCTGAGCCGGACCAGGCGCCCGGTATCCTGATCGCTGGATTCATCACTGACCGCGAGTCTTCATCCAGGTTGCCTTCGACATGAATCTGCACGACACCGGACATCATCTTCCGTGCCACCTGTTTGATTTTTTTTGTTTTTGTCATCTTATAAAAACCAGGGTCTGATCATTTTGTTTCTGATGTTAGACAATGTTAGTTCTGGTTCATGTTATCTTATTAACTCTATTAGCGTCTGGTTATATTTAAATGTTATGGCGTGATGCAGGTGTTGAAATATTGCACGACACTTTTTGTCGTGTTAGCGACAGCTGACGTAATATAAGGCTTTGTTTTTTTAATTAATGATTTTTTCAGGCCAGAGCTTTAAATCAGTTGCTAATAGTTTATTAACAAATTCATAACCCTGTTGCAGATTTATTTTTGCCTGTTCAGATAAATCCTGCCCGAGTCCAAACTGGTAACCTCGTATCGTCAGCATATATGTGGGCGGTGGTTTGCTCTGGTTTATCTGTTGATAAACATCTAATACTGCGACCGGGCTCATGGCATGTGTGGTGTAGCTGTCATCACGTTCAGCTTGCAGCGGGTAGAAGGCGTACGGCGCTGTGGACGATACACTGGCATCGATGAACAGCACGCATTCACGTTGCTCGAGATCAATAGCATGTTCGATCTGCAGCTGGTAGTCGGTGAGTAGATCCACTCTGGTCCAATCTGACCTGGCCGAATCAAAGCTGGCCAGTTCACTACTTTGTTGTTTGTTTTTTTCGAGCAGCTCAAATATTTTTGGCCCCAGTGCATCATCACCGCGTGAGGGGTTGCCGTAGGCAAAGATGAGAAGTGGTGCAATATTTTTAGACGGTTCGGTTGATTTCACCGGTCACTCTTTTTTCGAGACGGTCGAGCAGCTCTTCATTTTCATTGACCAGGTTGAGCTGCATGGGCATCTTTCCTATGGCGTGTGTGGCGCACGACAGGCAGGGGTCATAGGCGCGTACCGCAACCTCGACCTGGTTGAGCAGGGCTTCACTCAACTTGTTGCCATCGAGATACTGGTTGGCAACCTTGCGGATGGACTCGTTCATCGCCTGGTTGTTATTGGTGGTTGATACGATCAGGTTGGCTTTTTCTACGATGCCATCGTCATTGATCTCATAGTGATGGAACAGGGTGCCGCGCGGCGCTTCGATGACACCGATGCCGCAGTTCTGTAATTCACCGCGGTTAAGTAATTCCTTACCGCAGAGGTCGTCATCGTCTAACAGCTCAGCGATGGCCTCGGTGCAGTGCAGTAGTTCTATAAGCCGTGCCCAGTGATAAGCCAGTGTCGACTGTACCGGTTGGCCTTTACCGGCAGCGACAAATTCTTTACGTTCTTTTTCTGCCAGCGGCGTCGGGAAATAATCACAATTGTTAACGCGTGCCAGCGGACCGACCCGGTACCAGCCATCTTCCTGTCCGATGGATTTGATGAAAGGGAATTTCATGTAACTCCAGTTCTTTACACCTTCTCTGATGTATTCGTTATACGCCGTGTTCTCGACATTATCAAAAATGATATTGCCATTTTTATCTTTGGCGCGCAGACCACCGTCATAGAGTTCAAATGCACCGCCTTTGCCGGCCACGTTTTTACCGACCAGGCTCAACATGTTGCTGTCGATGCTGGCAAAATCCATGTGGTAATCATAATGTTCAGAAAATAGTCGTTTGATCAACTCGACAGCTTCCTGTGCCCAGCCGATGACCTGATCGATATCAGACTTCAGGTAGTCGATCTCTTTTTTGCTTAGAGACTTATTGATGCCGCCGGGGATCGCGCCGGTGCCATGAATGCGTTTACCGGAAGTAATACGGATAACTTCCTGTCCATACTTGCGCAGCAGCACTCCCTGTTTTGCTATCTCCGGACTGTCTTCGATGACACCCACGATATTGCGGTGGCGTACGTCATCATCAAAACCAAACAGCAGGTCGGGTGAGCACAGGTGAAAAAAATGCAGGGCGTGTGATTGCAGGGTCTGGCCAAAATGCATCAGCCGGCGAATTTTTGTCGCTGTGTCGGTAAGTTCGCTCGTGCCGACGATCATGTCGGTTGCCTTGGCGGCAGCAAGATGGTGGCTTACCGGACAGATACCGCACAGGCGCTGCACCAGTACCGGCAGTTCCCAATAGGGGCGGCCCTGGATGAATTTTTCGAAACCGCGAAATTCGGTGATGTGCAGCCGTGCCTGTTTGATGTTCAGGTTTTCATCCTGCAGCAGCGTGACCTTGCCGTGACCTTCGACGCGGGTCAGCGGGTTGATGACGATGCGTTCCAGTTTTTCAGGATCGTTTGCGGTTTCAAGTTTTGAAGACATATTGTTTTCTCATGTGACTGTCAGTCATAGTGAATCAATGAATACGGAAAACTGATCTCTTCGCCTGCCAGCAGTTCATTGAGAAAAGTCCAGATGGTATCTGCCGAAGGCGGGCAGCCGGGCAGGAAGTAATCGATCTGCACCACTTCGTGTACCGGGTGAACCTTGTCCAGTAATAGTGGAATTTCAGGGTCATCGGGAATCTGCGGGTTGTCCACACCGATACCGTCGATGTATGATTCTTCCAGGCATTCTTTCAGGTCAAACTGGTTGCGCATGGCGGGAATGCCGCCATTGACCGCGCAGGCACCGACGGCGACCAGTATCTTGCAGTGGCGGCGAAAGTCGCGCAGCACTTCGACATTTTCGGCGTTGGCAACACCGCCTTCGATAAGGCCGATATCACATTGGCCGATGGTCTTTATATCAGTCAGCGGAGAACGGTCGAACTCCACCAGTTCGACCAGCTGCAGAAAACGCTCATCGATATCCAGCAGCGACATGTGGCAGCCAAAACAGCCGCA
>JADFWF010000087.1 GCA_015222965.1 Pseudomonadota bacterium
TAGTGATGACACTGACCTTGATGTTGATGTCCTGTCGCTGGCCATAGTAATGGGGTTAACGGGTGACCCGACCACAGGAAGAACACTGCCTTCTATTGATGACCCGAAACCGCAACTGGGTAAAAAACTGTTTTTCACCAAAGGTCTTGGTGGTGATGATGATTCTGCATGTGTGACCTGTCATCATCCATCGCTGGGTGGTGGTGATGATTTATCCTTATCGATAGGCGTTGGCGCCGAAGATCCTGACCTGTTAGGACCTGGACGTCTGCATAGTCTTCAAGCGACTATTGATGATGGTGGAATTTTTGATGGCGGCCCAACCGTGCCAAGAAATGCACCAACAACATTCAATATCGGCATGTGGGATCAGGTTTTGTTTCATGACGGTCGGGTTGAAAGTTTGAGCAAAATACCTGATGTAAATGGTGATGATGGTGTTGATTACGTCGAAAACGTCGATGGTGTTGTTGGTTTTGGTATACGTACACCAGACTCGGAGTTTGGTGTTGCCGATCTAAATGCAGGTACGAATTTAGTCGCAGCACAATCTCGTTTTCCGGTTACCTCGCCCGAAGAGATGCATGGTTTTAGTCTTCCGACTCAGGATACCAACGATAAAATTCGTGATGCACTTGCAATAAAACTTGCGGGCGACGTCGATTGGGGTAATGAATTTGCGGTTGCCTATGAGGGTGATCCATCGATAACTTACGATCGTATCGCCGAGTCTATCGGTGAATATGAGCGCTCCCAGGTATTTGTAAACTCTCCGTGGAAAGCCTATGTGGAAGGTGATAAAACAGCGATCAGTGACTCAGCCAAGCGTGGTGCGAAGATGTTTTTGAGCAGTATCTCTATGGAAGGCGCTAACTGTATATCTTGCCATGCCGGTGATTTGTTTACCGATGAGCAATATCACGTGCTTGCGACACCGCAGATCGGCCGCGGTAAAGGTGATAACAACGGTACTTTGAGCAATGATGACTTTGGCCGTTTCAGAGAAAGTGCTATTGATGCAGATATGTATCGCTTCAGAACACCGTCACTGCTAAATGTAGAAGTGACCGGACCGTGGGGCCATGCGGGTGCCTACACATCGTTGGAAGGCATGGTTCGTCACATGTTAAATCCAGCTCAAGCGATTGCAAACTATGATTTTTCTCAACTGGATTCAACGGTGCAGGCTGCGGACATGTTGACCAATACACAGTTTGCGCTTGATCAGCTTGAATCTAACCGTGCGAGCAATTTTTCCGGTGTGCACCGGGACATTGTCTTTACTGAAGCTGATGTGACCGATCTGGTCGAGTTCCTGAAAGCATTGACGGACCCTTGTGTGAAAGACCGTAGTTGTCTGGCGCCATGGATACCTGATACTGGTGAAACTGGCCCGGATGGTTTGCAGCTAAACGCTAAAGATAATACAGGTGCTTTTCTTTAATCTATAAAAGAGAAAAAGCTAAATAAAAAGCGGCAACTGGAGTAATCTGGTTGCCGCTTTTATTTATGCTCGAAAAGATTTATGGTGATAAAAAGTTTTAAAGGTCTTTTAATTTATACAGCGGCTGTCCTGGCTGTATCGATCGTATATTTTATTTATGCTTACAACACCTATCCGCCAATAGCCGAGTCTGAAACGTTTCTCAGTGAGATAGGTGAGGGTTTCGGTGAGATTGGTCTATGGGCCTTGCTGTTTATCTATGCGCGTACCCTGTTGAAGCTGATGATGGGTAAAGGTGCATTAGCAAAACGTCTCCTGCCTGATTATTCGCCGCCGGCAGCAGCTTCAATCTTTGAGCGCCTGCTCTGTTATCTGAATCGAACCCATGTCTATGTCGGTATCGCCACGGTCGCAGTCGTCCTGCTGCATATCGTGCTGATGGGTACACCCCTGAATAACCTGTTCTTTCAGGCTGTGCTGGTGCTGCTAGTGTGGCAGGGCGTGTTCGGCATGTTTCTAGCATGGAGGTATTCACCTAAAGAACTGCGGAAGTTTTCTTACCTGGTACATGCGCAGTTCGTCACCGGTATTTCGTTGGGACTGTTTTCCTGGTTTGGACATTTACTTATCGATAGTTGATGATTGTCATTTCAGTTGTTGAGCCCTGGCAGATGGTGGGGCATATTGGATTATTTTGAACCGCAGAGGACGCAGGGGAAAGTTTATCTTAGCTGGTAGCGCCAGCGGCGCAGTTAATAAAGAAAATCTCTGTGAACCTCCTTGTCCTTCGTGACCTCTGTGTTTCAAAAAAGGCCAGGTATGAAGATCAACTTATGGCGGTACTCGAAAGTTTTCTTGAAAAGCTTATTCAAGATCAACCGGTTTCTTCGTTAATATCTTCTTGCCGGTAAACATAGCAGTAATCAAACTGCCGCCCTCCTTGATTTCAACGCGCACCACGAAGAATATATGCAGTACGATCATAAACATCAGTACATATGCGCCGTATAGATGAACCAGTCCGAAGGGTTTTTTGAAAGCTTTCAATGCTGCGACTTTTTCTTCATCGGTTCCTGATGCTACATATGGCCGTATGCTGTCAGGGTTGGTGCCGTCCTCGG
Source organism: Pseudomonadota bacterium (assembly GCA_015222965.1). Classification (GTDB taxonomy): domain Bacteria; phylum Pseudomonadota; class Gammaproteobacteria; order SZUA-229; family SZUA-229. Next base: position 2,566 of record JADFWF010000087.1, read on the forward strand.
CGATATAGTCAGCGACCAGAGAGCCGAAAGGCGGGTAATAGATATCGGTTCCAGCGCGGACCAGACCGGAGACCGCCAGTGTGGCCATAAGTAAAAATATGAACAGGATGGCAAGACGTCCCATCGGGTTATGCCCGGTGTATTGATCGGCTGCACCATTTTTAACAGAGCTGATATATCGCTGCAGCGTAGTCTTAAACCCTTTGCCAGGTAGTACCTGGTTCCAGCGTGCGTATCGGTTGCCGATAAACCCCCAGAGGATGCGCCAGGCGAAATTAGCGAGAAAGACATAACCGATAATGATGTGTACTTCTTTCAGGCCGACCTTGGCATCGATGCCGGTGATGCCGAGTTCTTTTTTGAACAGCATGATAAAGCCAAAAAAGATAAGGCTGATGATGGTGATGAAATTGACCCAGTGAAATATTCTGGTCGGTACATCCCATACCCTGTACTCATGAAGATTCGTGTTAATCACTCTGTGTCCCCCGGTTACGTAAGCAGTGACATTCTACAGTAGATAGCGCATTTTTAAAGAACCAATAAATTTGTCGGTCAGGGCCGCATGATAGCTTCAGATTTGGGAATACCTCTGTATAATATGGGATATATTCATGGCTTATGCCCTGGCGGTCATTCAAATGTTTAATGTCTTTATCACTCCCCGCTACCAGAGAGCGGTCTTTATCTGCATCTCCGTATTATCCTCGTCCGTCCTGTCGGCAGGACAAAAGCCTTATGCGCCGGAAAA
>JADFWF010000088.1 GCA_015222965.1 Pseudomonadota bacterium
CGCCGTTAACAATAATTAAGGCTTTCCTCTGTGGACCTCTGCGCTCTCTGCGGTTTAATGTTTTGACTTCCGTTTATGGCCGATAGCAGACTCACTGCCTGAAGGCAGCCCTTTTAGAATGGTCACAATTAAGTGATGATACATCAGTCCCCTGACACATCCCCCATCAGCCCGGCTGTGTGATAGCCGGCATCGACATAGATTACCTCACCGGTAATGCCGCTTGCCAGGCTTGAGCACAGGAAAGCAGAAGTATTGCCTACTTCTTCGATGGTGACATTGCGATGCAGCGGTGCGCTCTGTTCGACGTGCTTGATTATTCTGTTAAACCCCGAGATGCCTTTGGCCGCCAGTGTTTTGATCGGGCCGGCTGAAATAGCGTTGACCCGGATGCCTTCAGGTCCTAACGAGTGTGCCAGGTAGCGCACATTAGCTTCGAGGCTGGCTTTTGCCAGTCCCATTACGTTGTAACCCGGAAATGCACGTACTGCGCCGAGATAGCTCATGGTAATGATGGCAGCATCGTCACGATTCTGCATCATATGACGGCCGGCTTTAGCAATGGCTGCAAGGCTGTATGAACTGATATCGTGCGCTGTATTGAATCCATCACGGCTGATATTGTCCAGATAATCACCCTCCAGCATCTCTTTAGGGGCAAATGCCACCGAATGCACGATGATGTCGAGGCTGTCCCAATAGTCATCGAGGTGTTCAAATACGGCTTCGATCTGCTCATCGTCTTCGACATCACAAGGCACCACGATATCAGAATCACATTGGCCGGCTAATTTTTCGACGCGTTCTTTTAATCTGTCGCCCTGATAGGCAAAAGCCAGTTCAGCACCTTCTCTATGCATTGCCTGTGCAATACCCCAGGCAATTGAGCGATTGCTCGCAACCCCAAAAATTAATACACGTTTGCCTGTTAAAAAACCCATACTAGCTCCCCTTATATCTTATTATTGTCGGTCAGCGATAGTTGGCTAGAAGCCGACCGGTAATGTAAACTCAGTTGGCACATGTTAGGCGGAATATGCCCATGAATGCAACTAATAATGTGATCAACTATCCAATTAAAAAAATAACAATAAAACCATGTTTCGCCAATGTTAAGTCGATTATTCGATATAAAATTTAGTTTCGTATTCTTTCTTCTCTTCTGTCTGCCCGTGACCTCTCATGCAGTGCCAGCGATGGGTATGGGCTATGAACCAAAGTACCCGGCCAGTTATAAGCATTTTGATTATGTGAATCCTGATGCGCCGAAGCAGGGTAGTTTAACGATGATGGGGTTAGGGACATTTGATAGCCTGAACCCATACCTGCTAAAAGGCATCTCTGCCGGCGGATTGGGTTCGCTGGTGTTTGAAAGTTTGCTGGAAAAAAGCCTTGATGAACCATTCAGTGAATACGGACTCATCGCGGACGATTTTTATCTTGCAGATGATGAGCTCTCGGTTACTTTCCATATCAACCCGCTGGCCAGGTTTTCCGATGGCGAAAAAATAACGGCTGCGGATGTTAAATACGCATTTGATACTCTGATGAGTAAACAGGCGCACCCGCAATTTCGGGTTTATTATGCCGATGTGAAATCTGCAACAGTCATTGATGAACTGACTGTCCGTTTTGATTTTAAGAATAAGAACAGAGAACTGCACATGATCATCGGTGAGATACCGATCTTTTCAAAAAAATGGGCGGGTGATCAGCCATTCGATAAATCGGGTAACAGGAATCCGGTTGCCAGCGGCCCATACACCGTAGAAAAATCTGACCGTGGAAAATCGATCAACTATGTTAAAAATCCGGATTACTGGGCAAAAGATCTGCCAGTTCGAAAAGGCATGTTCAATTTTGATCGAATAATTTATAAATATTATAAAGACTCGACTATCGCACTGGAAGCGTTTAAAGCCGGTGAGTTTGATTTCTTCTTTGAGAATTATTCAAAACGCTGGGCACGATCACACAACGGCCCTCGTTATGAATCTGGTGAGATCATAAAAACAGAATTAACGCATCAGAATAATGCCGGTATGCAGGGTTTTGCTTTTAATACCCGGCGAGATAAATTTAAAGATGTGCGGGTAAGAAGGGCGTTGAGCCTGGCCTATGACTTCGAATGGGCTAATGACAAGTTGTTTTACAATCAATATGTTCGTGCCGACAGTTACTTCAGTAATAGTGAACTGGCTGCACAGGGCCTGCCAGAAGGCAAAGAACTGGCTCTATTGGAGAAATACCGGGACCAGCTGCCAGCAGAAATATTTACCAGACAATGGAAACCGGCAACCACTATTGCACCCGACAGTTTACGAAATAATTTAATTCAGGCGCGCGATCTGCTGGCAGAAGCAGGCTGGACCATCCAGGATGGTCTGCTTAAAAATGCAGAGGGCGAGATTTTTAGTCTTGATATATTGCTGGTACAAAATGGTTTTGATCGGATCATAGCGCCGTACGCACATAACCTGAAAAAGCTTGGTATCGAAACAAGTTATAGGAAAGTAGATTCATCACTGTACAAGCGCAGGATGGATACTTTCGAATTTGATATGGTGGTTAACAGTTTTCCATCCTCTGTTTCACCAGGCAATGAATTGATGAATATGTTTCATTCCAGTTCGGCAGAAATAAAAGGTTCGCGAAATATGCCAGGCATTACCGATCCGGTGATAGATGCACTGGTATCAGATATCATTCAGGCAAAAGATCGCGAGCAGGTAGTAACCGCTTCACGCGCACTGGATCGTGTGCTGTTATATGGGGAATATCTTGTGCCTAACTGGTACATCAATGTGCATCGTGTTGCATACTGGGAAAAGTTTGGTATACCTGAAACACAGCCGCTATATTACGACCCAACTGCCTGGTTATTGAAAGCCTGGTGGATTGATAAGACAATGAATAATGAAAAGTGAATAATGAAAAATCTTAATAACACTACTATGCTGTCATGCTGAACGTATGTGAAGGATCTTATGCATTGTCTACTAGATTACTCCCGCTGGTCGAAATGGCAGTAAAGGAACTGGTTAAAAAATAAAAAATGTTTTCTTATATATTAAAACGATTGTTATTGATGATCCCGACTTTGTTCGGTGTCATGTTGATCACCTTTGCTGTGACGCAATTCGTTCCCGGCGGTCCGGTAGAGCAGCTTGTCAGTCAGTTGGAGGGGCAGCACGGTGTGGGCGAGGCCAGTAGTGGTACCAGTGGTTTGTATCGTGGTGCCACCGGGCTTGATGAAGAGTACATCGAAGAGATCCGTGCGCTTTATGGTTTTGATAAACCGGTGCATGAACGCTTTTTTTCCATGATGAAAAATTACTTAACCTTTAACTTTGGTGACAGTTATTTTCACAATGAGTCAGTGGTTGATCTGGTCATATCCAAGCTGCCGGTTTCGATAAGTTTAGGCGTGTGGAGTTTTTTAATCGTTTATTCGACATGTATCCCGCTTGGTATCGCCAAAGC
>JADFWF010000013.1 GCA_015222965.1 Pseudomonadota bacterium
AAAAATTTTGCGAACAAGTTTCGATTACAAACTAGTTTTGCGACATCAAACAATTGTTAATACCAATTGATTACAACTTTTTTTAATTATTATTAATTTTTATTTGGTAATTTATATTTGGTCACATTTGGATTGCTTCATACACTAACAAAAAAAGGGTCAGTAGCTTGGCTAGACCCCGCGCATAAAATATATCTTTGAGTATAGTTATTAAGTTGGATTTATCATTGAATCTGTCAATATTGTGACAGTTAATATCAAATCAACTCCAGGAAAAAAACCGACTGAATCATTAATAAATTCAAATAGATAAGAAAGCTCTGGACTTATTCCAAAAGAGAATGTGGAAGATCAACAAAAATAGCTTGAATTAAGTAGCTGGCAGGAAATCTATCGGGTAAAGAATAGTGATGGCTGGCACACCTTCTTTAGCACCGAAGTTGAATTTTTTCACCCTGGCCGCAATTTTCTTATCCAGTTCAGGGGCATCCATATCACTGGAGTCCACAGTACACGCTGACACTTTGCCATCAGGCTGAATCGTTAAGCGTAATACCATCTTGCCCTGCAGGGTCGGATTTTTACGTAATTGACGGTTATAGATTCTATATAGCGCAGACTTGTATCTATCAAATACAATCTGTATCTCTTCGTCTGTTCGAGAAGGTCCGGGACCATCACTTAATGGCCTTTCCTCACCGAAGAAGTCACTGCCGATAGAACTTTCTACGCGAGAGAACTCGACGCCGCCCATACTCTCTCCACTGCCACCGGTATTTCGGCTTAATGCGGCTGTATTGATACCGGCACTTGAAGTACCGACATTAGAGGTCACGAGTGAGCGCGTCGTTTTCTTGGCTTTGCTGCCTTTACCGCTAATCTTGGCTCTAGAACCCAGAGCGATAGGCGTGTCATCGATGAGATCGGCGAAATCATCTTTAAATGCCATCAGACCAGAGCGTTCTGCTTTTTTGCGCGCTTTTTTGGCCTTTTCAGGTTCCGGTTTCTTTTCCTTCTTCTTGTCTTTTTTCTCTGGCTTTTTCTCTTCCAGTTTTTCCTGTACTTTTGGTGGCGGCGGCGGTGGTTCTTTCTTCACCATTAACTGCGCCAGGCGCTCAGGTATCTCTACCACTTCTACACGATCAGGTACCGGGATATCCCACATCGGAATCAATATGCCCAGTAAGATAGAAAAGAATAAAACGATCAGTAATATTTTTCTGAACTGTTTCTGATCTTCATCCTGCTTGTTCCATGGCATGCTCATCGGGCGATACGGTATATCGCGCATCTCACGCTCGATGATAAATTCTTCTGCACGCGCCTCTTTACGCGCCTGAAGATTCATGGTGTCTTCGTTTAAGACATTAATTTTAGCCGTCAGGCTTTCTACAGAATCTTCACGTGCTGATTGCTGACCCTGTAACTCAGCTACACGTGAATCATAATTGATAACCAGGTCACGGATGCGCTTCTGCTCACCCTGCGATGAACTGCGATCGTAATTATCGCCCCAGAACAGCTCAGCACCACCAAGTTTTTCCAGTTTTTCTAACTGGTCACTAAGTTCACTGAGGACGTGGTAGCGGTGCCGTAATTTATTTAGTTGATCTAACTCTTCGGCGAGTACGTCGTCTTCGTTTTCGAGTTCTTCCAGACGATTGTAAGCGTCATCAATCTTGCGATTAATATCCTTCTGCGCTTTTTTAATGTCATCTGTCACGGAATAACTCAGCCTTTATTTTTTTGCTGTTTGAATCACTGCCAGTGAAATCTTTTCGTAACCCGCACTGGTACAACTTGCCATAACTTTTTTCATCAGATGAAATGGAACGGTGCGCTGGGCCAACACGGTAACTTCTTTACTTTGTGAAACGGCTTTTGTACTAATACCAAGTACTTTTTTTCGTTGTAATATCAGTCGCTGTTTAACAGGATCGATTATGGCCATTTTACTGTCGATGACCTCCTGCGTAGTGATAACAGGTTCACCCTGCACAAGTATCTCTTGCGGCGTTATCATTACCACGACAGTTTCACGCGGCTTTGCTTCTACCATTGAATCAGGCAACTGAATATTTTTTGGCGGCTCCATAACATCACTGGATCCTGAATTAACCAGCAGGAAAAACACCAGGATGGTAAACACGTCCATCAGGGAAACCAGGTTTAAACCAGCACCTGTCGTGCGCTTACCGCTGCGCGCCATACGTTTCATCCGCCGATTTTCTTTCATGGTGCATCACCTATAGAAATATCGGGAAATAATACGACTTGCTGCAGCACATCCGCTTCGCCTTCTTCACCTGTCTGGCGGACAAAAGTTGCCCGCACCGCATCCATCACGCTGATCAGCACCCGGTATTCAATGTCCGGCTCCATCAATACGATAGCGTCGGTCTTGTCCGGATACTTGCCTTTGATTTTCACCAGAAAGTCAGACAGTAATTTCAGATCATATCGTTTACTGGTATCTATCTCACCGGTATCATCGACGCTAAGCTGTATGCTTCCTTCACTGAGTAACGGAAATCTTGCAAGCACCTGTTTACCATTACCGATCTCGAGACCTTTTTCACGTACGATAACTTCAATACTTAGCTGCTGCTTGGTATCAGTGCTGCCACCGGCACCCGAAGGAAGGCTTAATTCAAGGATGGTAATGCGCGAAAACACCGCTGTGATCAGCAGGAACGGCACCAGAACAACCATCAGATTTAAGAAGGTTGTTATGTTGAGTTCAGGCGGCTCCTTTTTGGGGCGCTTGTAGTGGTGACCTCTTCTAGCCATTTTTGCTAGCCGTTTTTAGCGGCCAGTGCCGCCTGACGTTTAGCGAAATCTGCAATCAGGTTCAATGTTTTCACTGATGCCATCTCCAGACTGTCGATGATCTCACCGGTTTTGGA
>JADFWF010000089.1 GCA_015222965.1 Pseudomonadota bacterium
GCGATCAACATTATCGCTACTATCATCAATATGCGTGCACCTGGCATGACCTACATGAAGATGCCTATCTTCGTATGGACATGGTTCATCACGGCCTACCTGCTGATTGCTGTAATGCCTGTACTGGCTGGTGTGGTAACAATGATGCTGACTGACCGTAACTTCGGTACCAGCTTCTTCAGTGCTGCTGGTGGCGGTGACCCGGTATTGTTCCAGCACGTTTTCTGGTTCTTCGGTCATCCTGAAGTGTATATCATGATCCTGCCTTCATTCGGCATCATCTCTCAGATCGTTCCTGCGTTCTCACGTAAGAAGATCTTTGGCTACTCTTCAATGGTCTATGCAACCTCTTCTATCGCGTTCCTGTCGTTCATCGTATGGGCGCATCACATGTTCACTACTGGTATGCCAGTAGCGACTGAGTTGTTCTTCATGTATGCGACAATGCTGATCGCAGTACCAACAGGCGTGAAAGTATTTAACTGGGTAAGCACCATGTGGCAGGGTTCTTTAACCTTTGAAACACCGATGCTGTTTGCCATCGCTTTCATCTTCCTGTTCACCATCGGTGGTTTCACCGGTCTGATGCTGTCGATTGTTCCAGCTGACTTCCAGTACCACGACACCTACTTCGTGGTGGCGCATTTCCATTACGTACTAGTAACAGGTGCGCTATACGGCATCTTCGCGGCGATCTATTTCTGGATTCCGAAGTGGACCGGTAATATGTACGACGAAAGTCTGGGTAAATGGCATTTCTGGGTTTCAACGATCTCAGTAAACGTATTGTTCTTCCCTATGCACTTTGTTGGTCTGGCGGGTATGCCACGTCGTATCCCTGACTACAATATGCAATTTGCAGAATTTAATGCGATAGCATCTGTCGGCGCGTTTGTCTTCGGCTTTGCACAGTTAATATTGCTGTACAACGTTATTAAGACTATCCGTGGTAAGAGCACAGAGAAAGCAACTGACCAGGTTTGGGAAGGCGCTGAAGGTTTAGAGTGGACATTACCATCACCTGCTCCATTCCATAGCTTTACTACACCGCCAACGGTTAAGTAATGTGTAGGAGCGAATTTTATTTCGCGATTGGCCTAATATAAAAGCCTCTCTCGCGAAATAAAATTCCGCTCCTACAAATAATAAGGCGAAGCAGACATGAATCAAGAAAATAAAAAAGTTGTACAAAACTTATCGTTTGTTGTTCTTGGTATGTTCTGCTTCGGTTTTGCCCTGGTTCCGCTGTATGATGTGTTTTGTGAATACACCGGACTAAACGGTAAAACAGGTGTTCAATATGTATCGGAAGAACAGATGCAGGTTGATACCAGCAGAGAAATAAGAGTCGAGTTTCTGGCCAATGTAAATGACGGCATGCCATGGGAATTTAAACCCCTCTCTACTTCAGTTAGAGTGCACCCCGGTGAAGCAAAACGTGTCGAGTACATCGTCAGAAACAATACGAATAGAGATATAGTCGGCAACGCAACGCCCAGTGTTTCACCGGGCCAGGCAGCAGCCTATTTTCAGAAGACAGAGTGTTTCTGTTTTACTGAACAGGTATTAAAAGCCGGCGAAGAGAAAATAATGCCAGTGGTATTTATCATAGATCCTGCTATCGATGAGGATGTACATGAGATAACGCTGTCGTACACATTTTTTATAAAACCAGGATCAGAGGACGTTGCTGCAGCACAGGATAATAATTCTAAACTTGCACTTAACACACCTCCGACACAATATTAAAAAAACCAGGAAATAAAACTATGTCATCAAGCACAAATCATGATGTATATTTCATACCAGAACCAAGCAAATGGCCTGTCGTAGGCACTATTGCGTTAACAACTTCTGTTATCGGTGCGGTTACATCAATACATGCAGGTTCAATTAACCTGATACTTCCAGTCGGCCTGTTAATGATCGCTTATCTGTTCTTTGGATGGTTTGGCGCAGTTATCAAGGAATCAATGGCTGACAGTTATAATGAACAAGTGGATAAGTCTTTCCGCATCGGCATGTTATGGTTCATCTTCTCCGAGGTGATGTTCTTTGCTGCTTTCTTTGGCGCACTGTTTTATGCTCGGACTATCGCTGTCGAATGGCTGGGTGGTGCAAGTAATAATGCGATGACACATGAGCTGCTATGGCCTGCATTTGAAGCGGTCTGGCCGGTAATGACCAATCCGGACAATACCAAGTTTGCCGGTCCATCTGAAATTATTCCAGCTACTGGCCTGCCAGCATGGAATACAGCAATCCTGTTGTTATCTTCTGTAACAGTAACCATCGCACATCATGCTTTACGTGCCGGTCACAGAAAACCATTAATCATGTGGTTAGCAGCAACAGTTGCATTAGGCTGTATATTCCTGGTGCTGCAAGCTGAAGAATATATCCACGCCTATACCGAGTTAGGCCTAACCATGAGCTCTGGTATCTATGGTAGTACTTTCTTCATGCTAACGGGCTTTCACGGCTTCCACGTGACCATGGGTACCACCATGCTACTGGTTATGTTGATCCGCGCTATCAAAGGCCACTTTACGCCAGAAAAACATTTCGCATTCGAAGCAGTTGCCTGGTACTGGCACTTTGTAGATGTTGTCTGGTTAGGTTTGTTTATATTTGTTTACTGGTTGTAGTAACCAGGAAATAAGCAGGTTTCGTACCGTCACTGCGAGGTACGAAGCAATCTCTAATGCCCCGGGGCTAAAAAGATTGCTTCGTACCTCGCTCTGACGTTACAGAGACTAAGAAGCCAGGCCATGGGGTGTAATGAACCCCATGGCCTGCCCTATTAAGAGCAGGATAAAAATAGCCACTGATAAACCAATTCGCCAGGTCAGTGATTTAAGCATCTTATCTGATTTATCTCCCTTAGCCATCGCTACCAGTGCTGAGCCAAGGCTGATGAGAACAACCAGTAATAAGCTGAGAATGACGATTTTAAATATCATGTGTTTTCCTGTTTCTATATATTTTTGGTTTTTGTAAGTTTATTGGTATTTTATCTAGCTGAATATGAGTTTTATCAAAGCAATCCGGCACTACCGATTACTTTCGCTTCATATAGCGTCCTACCATTTTAATCCTGGTATCGTTAGCAGTCTAGTTACAGTAGCGTTATTGTATGTCATGGTATCGCTAGGCTTCTGGCAGGCAGATAAAGCAGATTATAAGGCTGATTTGCAACTGAAGCTTGAGCAACGTAAAACATTAAGACCGGTTAATTTAAGAGAACTTCCATCTCTAGGCGAAAGCAGACGTTATCTACCTGTAGAGCTTGCAGGTGAATATGATGTGCAACACAGTCTCTTGCTCGATAACATAACGCTAAACAGGCAGGTTGGCTATCATGTATTCACGCCGTTTATAATAGACGATGATAAAACCATCCTGGTTATCAGAGGGTTTATATCACAGGGTAAAACGCGTGATCAGCTGCCTGACATTAACACGCCAGTTGGTAAAATTAATCTTCAGGGCCTGCTGGATAACACGCCATCAAAAACCCTGGTGCTTGCAGAAAATGTACAGGAAACATCCCGTTGGCCAGTTGTATTACAATACATCGACCTGGAAGAGATCAAGCAGTTGTTAGGTTATGAGCTGTATGACATGGTGTTATGGCTTGCACCTGATGAAGCAGGCAGTTTTGAATATAATCTGCCGGTATTAAACCTGAATTCTGCTAAAAATTATGGTTATGCATTCCAGTGGTTTGCGATGTCGCTGGCATTATTTATTATTTATATTGTTGTGAATACGAAACGAAGTAAAAAGATTATTAAAGTGAAAAAAAATGAGTGAAACAGAAACAAGACCCGCCAACAATCCAATAGCCGGCAAAAAAAGGAACCCCTACACTGTATGGTTTGTAGTATTAGCCTTTATAGCGCCTGTAGTATTGGCCTACATCATGTTCTTTTTTGTCGATGTTAAATCATTTGTAAATCATGGCGAAATATTAAACCCCATCGTTCATATCCGCAGCTTTGAGCTGAAAGATGAAAACAATGAAATCATCCCTGAGGGTGAACTGACTTACAAATGGCGAATAATTTCGTTTATCGGCAAAGACTGTGATCAACAGTGTGAATCACGTCTATTTGATAGCAGGCAGATACACACTTCTTTAGGAAAGAACCAGCATCGCCTCATCCGAATGTTTGTGCATCTGGAACCCGCTGGAGAATCACTTTCAGCATTGATAGCAGAAAAGCACCCGAACATTACCCGGGTAAATGGTGATGCCACCATTATTATCAATGTGCTTGGCGATAATATACGTGACAACGCCAGCATTCAAAATAATGAAATCTATATCATGGATCCGATGGGTAATGTCATGATGCGATTCACGCAGGAACAGCCAAATAAAGAGTTTCTGCATGATTTAAAGAAATTACTGAAAGCATCACAGATCGGATAGTTGGATATGAATACTGATACTGGTACAACACTTAAAAAAACAACCTGGCGCGATTACTTCGCTCTGTGCAAACCAAAAGTAGTTGCATTGTTATTGCTGACATCGGTGGTCGGTGTTGTGCTTGCCAGCCCACCGGGTGAGATTTCTTTATTTATCTTAATCATGTCCACCCTGGGTATCGGCCTGGGTTCTGCTGCCGGTGCTGCGATCAACCAGATCGTAGAACGGGAAAGTGATGCGCGAATGGCGAGAACAGAAAACCGACCTTTGCCGCAGGGACGTGTCAGTCAGAAAAATGCTTTTATTTTTGCACTTCTAATGGCTGCGGCGTCTGTCTTTGTTTTAACCGAATGGATCAATACGATTACCGCTGTGTTAACTTTTGCCAGCATGATCGGCTACGCGGTTGTCTACACCATGTACCTGAAAAAAGCCACACCACAGAACATCGTGATCGGCGGTCTGGCGGGCGCGACTCCGCCACTGCTTGGCTGGACTTCGGTAACAGGCAGTATTGACCCCCATGGTTTACTGCTGGTACTGATTATCTACACCTGGACACCACCGCACTTCTGGGCACTGGCGATACACCGCCGCGATGATTATGCAAAAGTTAATCTGCCGATGCTGCCGGTAACGCATGGCATCGAATTCACCAAGTATTCGATATTAGGTTATACCATCTTGATGTTTATGGTTACCCTGCTGCCCTATCTTGCTTATATGCGTGGTGAGATATACCTGATTTCTGCGGTATTGCTTGGCCTGTACTTCTTCTATAAGGTTTTCATGCTGATGTTCAGTGATAGAAAGAATGCTGCTATTTCAACCTTTGTTTATTCGATCAATTATCTGATGTTGTTGTTCATTGCCATGGTTGTCGATCACTATTTTGCCGCTGATGTCAGTCAATATCTCTGTGCTAGTTTCCAGTTTAAGTGCTACTAGCCAATAACGGATAAAACAGCTAAATAGATGTCAATAAAAAGCAATAGTCTTATCGCTGTGGCTGCTATAGCAGCACTGTCTGCTGGTTTCTGGCTGTCAACGATACAACGTGACGCAGAAGATAAAGCAGCGAGTGAAAAGGATAGCGCACTCGAACAAGCCAGAAAAAACTTTTCACCGATCCAGGGTGTCGTCATATCACCTGCACGTAAGATAATAATACCTGCGCTGACAAAAGATAACGGTAAAACATTTACCATGGAAGATATAACAGGGCATTGGAGCCTGCTTTTTTTCGGCTATACCAATTGCCCAGATATCTGCCCGGTAACCATGGGCGTAGTCGCTCAGGCCAAAAAAACCGCTACTGCTATCAACCATATGTTTCCAGAGGTTATATTTATCTCTGTCGATCCTGCGCGTGACAAGGCAGAAATGCTGGCTGAATATGTTCAGTATTTTGATAAAGATTTTATCGGAGTTACCGGTGATCAGGAGTTGATCAAAGCGCTGACACTGCAGATGAGCGTGGTATCTATGAAGCTGCCGCCAACCAGTGAGTCAGATAATTATGTCGTAGACCACAGCTCGGCGCTGCTGCTGATTAATCCCGAAGGCAAACTTGCCGCCTTTTTTAACCCGCCACACGATGCAAAAACGATCTTGAAAGATTTCCAGAC
>JADFWF010000090.1 GCA_015222965.1 Pseudomonadota bacterium
ATAATTGAGCTTGAGCCGGGCAGTAATAATTGAGATGCCCTGCAAACTTTTTGACTCGACATAGTCGATACCTTCGGCTGCGCTGATGGCACGCTCAAGTGGTGTGGTGATGAAACCGCGCACTAGCTCAGCGCTGGCACCGACGTAAACGGTCGAAATTTGTACAGCTGCATTTTCGCTGAGCGGATACTGGCGCACGCTCAGCGAGTTCCACGCGCTAAATCCGGCGATGAGGATGATCAGGTTGACCACGATCGCTAGCACCGGGCGCCGGATAAACAGGTCAGTAAATATATTTCCTTTCACGAGGTAGCTCAGGAATCAGATGGATGTGGGTCGAGACTGGGTTCGGGTGCCAGCGTATTATCGACGATGACCTTCATGCCACTGCGCAGTTTGAATACACCACTGGTGACAACGGTCTCGCCAGCCTTCAGACCGTCGATAACATCGACAAAATCACCACGTGTCTGTCCCAGGCGGACAAACTGTTGGCGTAGCACTTTATCGGTCTCACCGGATTGTTCATTCTTCTGTTCTTCTATCACGAAGACCGAATCACCGAAAGTGGCATACGCAACCGCCGTTGCAATAATCGGCAATACCTTCTGTTTTTCTGGCATGACCACAGTGGCGTTGGCAAACATACCTGCCCGTAGAGCTTCATCGGGGTTCGCGATCTTTGCACGCACTCTTACACTGCGCGTTGCCAGATCCACATTCGGGTTACTGGCAAGTATCTTGCCGACAAAGGTAACATCGGGTGCAGCATCGACAGTTACGCGTACTTCCAGACCCGGTTTTAAACGCAGAAGTAATTTCTGCGGAATTGAAAAATCGACATAGATAGGATCGAGGGTTTGCAAGGATACGATGGCATCACCTTCACGTAAGATTTGACCGAGGTTAACCTGCCGTAGTCCCAGTCGACCGGCGAACGGTGCCCGTATGGTTTTTTTCGCGATCATCGCACGCACGTTATGCGCCTGCGCGACGGTTTCTTTTACTTTTGCCTCGGCACTGTCGAGGGCATCTTGCGAAGTTAAATTTTGTTTGCTGAGCTTACGTACCCGGATGAGACTCGCTTCGGCAAGTGCAGACGTTGCCTCTGCTGAAGCGAGTTGAGCATCTTCGCTTGCTGTATCCAACTGGATTAACACATCGCCTTTTTTTACGACCGAACCTGATTCAAAGTTAATCTGCGTCACACGTCCACTGGCTTCGGCACTGACATTGACTCCCTGGACAGCTGTTACTGTCGCTGTGGCGATAATCGTTTGTTCCCACTGTCTGTCCTGCACCAGCATAGCAGTAACCATTTCAGGCGGTAGCACCATGTTTTGGGCTGCTTCATCCATTGCCGTAAATTGACCGAGCTTGGTGAAGATGATTGCACCGACCAGAAGAGACACGGTAATTGCAGCGAAGAATGTTTTTTTCAACATGAGTATTTCATCGGGAGAATGATCGAAAATATCGTTTCGATGATACATTAAAGCTATTCCGAAGGGCACAAATATCCGCTTTTTGTTCATTATTTCACTGTAAGTATTTTGCCGGAATAAAAGCTGAGAAACCTAAATACCTTCTTTGTAACGTGAGATGTTTTACATAGATGACATTTGAAGTTTGTGGCTCAATTCCCCAGTTACACCACATAACGGAGCAACAGTAAATGAACTTGTTAGAGATAAATCGACCCGTGACGAGATTAAAGGGGACGGAGGGATTAAAATTTAACCATTCCTAAATGTCATTCTTTGAATGATTTTCAAACAATCGTCATTAGAGTGTTAACTACTGCTTATTATTGATAACAGTCACTCACTAGTCATACCTCTAACGACTGCTGTTGGCCGAAAACAGGCTTTCACATAGGTGTCGGAGTCGGCTTTTTTCGGCTCCGACACATTTTGTCTTAAAAACTAAAAACACTAAATGAACCAATGGCTATGCAGCCCCTACTGTTTGGTGTTTTTTACGAACGACGAATAACGATCGACGTCTCTTTCTAGCCGTGAGCAGATATTAATTTCTTGTTTTTATTGTCTTTATTGCTTCAACTACTTCATCAAAGGCATGCTGTGCGATCTCGTCTCTGGTTTTTCCGGTGCTGTTTATCGGTTTGAGGAAATGTACTTCGACATCGATATGGCGGGTGCGTGTTACCCGGTCGAATGATTCACCGATGGTGGTGTTGCCGGTAAACAGGGCGGCGTGGTTGACTTCGATGTTACCTGTCTGCGGGTCTTTTACCGGGTAGAAGATGGCGATGGGCTGTACCATGGCATGGGCATCGATGGCACTCTGCATCAGGCGGCTGTGGAATTTTTTTATATTGCCGTCGGAGGTAGTGCCTTCGGCAAAGATCAGGCCGTTATGGCACTGGTTTAAAGCGGCAGTGATCTCACTGCTGGATTCACTCGCCGAGCGTTTGTTGCCGCGTTTGATGTATAAAGTGCCTGCGCGGGTCGCCAGCCAGCCGAACAGCGGCATGGTTCTTACCTCTTCCTTGGATAAAAAATGCATCGGTACCAGGTGGCCCAGCACCAGGAT
>JADFWF010000091.1 GCA_015222965.1 Pseudomonadota bacterium
ATAGTCGTCTGCTGATTGATGATGACACCAAAACTGCCGGATTCGTCATGTTCGCAAATATAGGTTACCGCCTGATTAAAAAAACCATCATTCAGCGATGGCATGGCGATGAGAAAGTGGCCGGTTAGATTGTAGCCAGCGGGTTCGGTATTATCTTCAGGGTTCTCTGTCATATAGCATCAGAGTACTACTATCGGGTGCGAAGACCGCTGTTCAAAAACTCCCAGCTGCGAGTGATGTGTATAACGTCAGTTTCAGCGCGCAGTTTTTTAGGGAAAGCTGAATACGGTGCTGCCAGTTTAACGATACGTTTGGCGGCATCATCGAGAACCTGGTGCCCCGAAGACTGGCGCAGATCTGTTTTTATAAGTTCACCATCCGCGCTGATGACCACATCAAGTATCAATGTACCGCTGAGTTTTTTACGGCGGGCCTGATCCGGGTAGTTAAGGTTGCCGACGCGCTCAACACGGTCGATCCACTGGCGCATATATTTTGCCGGCCCGAATGCTCTGGTGCTCGAATTTAAATATTTGGTTCTTTCGATACTCGCCTGCTGCTCGATGGTATTGCTGATCTCTGCGGCTAGTTTTGCTGTTTGAGTATTCTGACTGGCGCTGGTTTCATTGACGGTTGTCCTATCTTCAGCTTTGGCAGGATTTTTTTCAGTGCTGATCGCATAATCAGCATCAGAGCGGGTAAGTAATGCCAGTTGTTCATTCTGTTTCTGTTTTTGTACCTGCTGCATTTGGCTCTGTTTTGCTATGCCTGATGTGTCAGACAGCGTGGGCGCACTGAATAATTCTCGTGGCCGTGCTTTGTCTTCGGCATTGCCACCGCCTTTCTGTGATACCTGCGCCAGATAATCAGCATTTTCGACTTCATCAGGTGATTTTGTCTGTACCAGGATAATATCAAGTGCGGGTGCAGTTTTGCTGTCAGCGGGTTGTGAGACACTGAAAGTGACGCCCAGAATAATCATGCCGTGAAATATCGAAGCAAGAAAAAAAGTCATACCGAAGCGATCCTGGTCGGTAATCTTTGGCTGTATTGTTCGGCGTTTGCTCATTATGTCTCTGGACACCGTTTGCTGGTGACATCCGATGGTGCGTATTTATAATTATTATTGCCTAATTATAGAACTTCACTCACAAATATGTGCGAAGTTGGTGATTTATTAAGAAATTTTATGCGATCGCGCATAGCAGCTGTGATGTGGATATCGCCTTTAGCATCGACCAGCATGGCATAACGAACGCCCATGTTTTTTACGGTCTCGAGCCAGTGTTCACTGCCGGCGACAAAGACCGCTGTGGCGGCTGCATCGGCAAGTCCGGCATCACTGTGGATGATGGTCACAGACTGTATGTCTGTTGTCGGGTAACCCGTGGCAGGATCGAGGATATGGTGATAACGCTGTCCCTGATATCGGTAGCTGCGTTCATAGTCGCCGGATGTAAAAACGCTCTCATTGTTTTTAACTTCGACGCTGGCCAAAATCTGTTTGTTACGGGGATCTCGGATGCCGATGTTCCACGCCCGGTCACCATGTTGACCGATTACGCTCAGGTCGCCACCGGCATTGATGACAGCATTGCGAATGCCAAGCCTTTTTAATTGCTCGATCTCTAGTGCGATCGCGTAACCTTTGGCAAATGCGCCAAAATTTAAAGCGACAGCAGGGTTCGCACTTGTCAGCTGATTTTTCTGATCGATGAATAGATCGCTCATCTGCGGGTTTTTTCTGAGTAAAAGCTGAATAAGTTTATCGTCAGGCGGTTTGATGTCCGCTTCCTCGTGCTTGTGAAACTGCCAGAGGTTAATCAGTCTGCCTATCGTTGGGTTGAAATGATTATTGCTTTGCTCGCTTAATAATATTGATGTTTTTATTATTGGCAGGAGGTGTGCTGGGACGGCTATGTCGGTGCTTCCCTTTGCGATCGCCTCGTTGAGCCGAGCAAGATCGCCATCGGTCCACGGTGACCAGTGCTGGTGGTAGTCATCAAAATCTTTTTGCAGCTTTTCGAAAGCGGTATTAGCCCGATCCTCATCGGCGTCATATATCGTGATATCAATTAAGGTGCCAAAAGTAAAAATACTGTAGTTGTAATCTCTGGCGGTCTGTTCGCAGGCACTAAGATAGCAGGCAGCAGGAAAAACGAGCGCCAGCGTGGTCAGGCGGCGCAGATATCTTTTTAACTTAGATGTTTTTCTATGCATCGCATAAGGTCGCCAGCAATATCCAGTGAATAGATCTGGTCAAGTTCCCGGATACAAGTAGGACTGGTAATGTTTATCTCGGTCAGATAGTCGCCAATGACGTCTATGCCTGCAAATAAAATCCCCTGCTGCTTTAATGTTGGGCCTACCTGTTGACATATCCATCGGTCGCGTTCGCTAAGCTCTACGCCAACCCCGGTACCGCCGGCAGCCAGGTTGCCACGAGTTTCACCCGATGCCGGCACGCGTGCCAGTGCGTAGGGCACGGCTTCACCATCGATCAGCAAAATACGTTTGTCGCCTTTAGTGATTTCAGGAATGAACTGCTGCGCCATGACGGTCCGGGTCCCGTTTTCTGAAACAGTTTCCAGTATGACGGAAAGGTTTGGGTCCTGCGGGTTAACCCGATAGATGGATGTGCCGCCCATGCCATCGAGCGGTTTTAAAATAACATCCTGCTGCTCAGACTGAAAACGTTCGAGAACAAAGCCACGTAGCCGTTTCATGTTGCGGCTGACCAGGAACGGTGTGCAGCATTGCGGGAATTGTGTGATAAACATTTTTTCATTGTTATCGCGCAGGCTGGCAGGTTTGTTGACGATGAGCGTGCCTGATTGTTCTGCCAGCTGTAGTATATAAGTGCTGGTGATGTACTCGATGTCAAAAGGCGGATCTTTACGCATCAGTATCACATCCAGTGATGAGAGGTCGATATCCTGTTCGGGGCTGAAATCAAACCAGTGGTCGGCGTCATCTTCGACCTTTGTTACCCGGCTCGAGGCACGGGGGGTTTCATTTTTTGTGTACAGATCAGACTGGTAGATGGTATGGATTTCCCAGCCTGATTTCTGTGCTGCCAGCATCATAGCGAAACTGCTGTCTTTTTTTATATTGATTGAAGGCAGTGGATCCATGATGATGCCTAGTTTGATGCTCATGAACTTCTCCATAGGTTTTTTAATTGGTGGTGTTCAGGCAATTTTAACAGTAATCTGATGTATTTTCGTGTCGAAAAAATGTCAATAATCTTCGCTTAAGCAAAATCTTAGCCAATAATGTTCGAGTTTTAATGAATTGTTGGCAATACACAGAATGTGGTCTACATTCAGGTTATCTAGAGTCTTTATTTTGGGGATAGTCAATTTTATTGACGATGAAAATGGTACGGCAATGGCTGAAGAGAATATGTAATGAGTGACCTGAAAGTAATGGTCATTGATGACAGTAAAACAATAAGACGAACAGCGGAAAACCTCCTTAAAAAAGAAGGTTGCGAAGTGGTGACAGCGGTAGATGGTTTTGAAGCGTTATCCAAGATCGCTGAAAATAAACCGGATATTATTTTCGTGGATATCATGATGCCGCGACTTGATGGTTACCAGACATGTGCCCTGATAAAAAATAATAAAACGTTTAAAGATACGCCAGTCATCATGTTGTCGAGTAAAGACAGTATTTTTGACCGTGCGCGTGGACGCATCGTCGGTTCGACACAGTATCTGACAAAACCGTTTACCAAGGAAGATTTAATCGGTGCGATAAAAGAGTTCGTGCCGTCAGGCTAAGTTAAGACAGGTTTGTATAACAAAGATGCAATGGCTGTGTCATTTAAAAAGTACAGGGATGCTGAATGTGATCAAAAGGTTCATTCAATAATAAATATATAGTGGTGAGTGAGTATGGCAAAAGTAATGATAGTTGATGATTCGCCAACAGAAGTGCATGTGTTGCAGACCATGCTGACCAAGAATGGTCATGAGGTTGTGGTGGCTACTTCAGGTGAAGAGGGTGTGGAGATGGCAAAGAAAGAAATGCCAGATCTGATTTTGATGGATGTAGTAATGCCGGGCATGAATGGTTTTCAGGCGACGCGACAGATCTCAAAAAACACTGAAACCTCATCGATTCCTGTGATCATGGTAACGACGAAAGATCAGGAAACGGATAAAGTTTGGGCTATGCGCCAGGGTGCCAAAGATTATATCGTTAAACCGGTGCAAGAAAAAGCATTGATCGAGCATGTCAATATGGTGCTGTCAGCATAAACGACTGTGACAGGATGTGTTCGATGTATATGAATGAAAAGTTGTAAATAATAATAAGAAAATAAATGAATACGAGTGACCCATTTGATTTATTGCTGGACCTTGATAAGCGTACGCTTAAAGGTTCCTCAGGCATGCCTGCACTTGACATAGTCGAAGAGGAGTGGGTAGGCGTTGGTTTCAGGATAGGGGATTCAAGATTGATTGCATCGATGTCGGAAGTGAAGGAGATTCTGGACCTGCCTAGTTATACGTTGGTACCGGGTGTGAAATCATGGATTGTCGGTGTTGCCAATGTTCGTGGTAGCCTGTTGCCAATCCTCGATATGAAAAGCTATCTGATGGGTGAGGATATCAAGCAACGGCAGAAGGGCCGGGTCATCGTCATCGACTATAAAGGTTTTAACACCGGCCTGATCGTCGAAGAGGTTTATGGTATGCGGCACTTCAGAGAAAGTGATGCAACCAATGATGTTCCTGCAGTGCATGATGGGATTACACCTTATGTGGATAGAGCCTTCAAGCAGGATGAAGAGTGCTGGCCGGTATTTGATTTTAATGAAATGGCGCAAGATGAGCGGTTTTCACATGCGTCGTTGTAATTTATAAATAATATAATAAATATAAAAATAGCAGAAGAGATTACTTAATACGTTATCAGCAGAGCAGACGGAATTAAGTTGATTGGAGAGAAAGCCTTATGAGCGCAGAAAAGAAAAGTATCGCAATTGGTAAACCATTGGTCGTAATAGGACTATTGCTATCAGTGTTTATCATTCTTATGTTGGGTAGTCTGGTTTTCGTGGCTGATAAACGAGCGAACTTGCAGCGTCACGTAGAGTTGTCCGCTGAGGAACTACTGTTATCTCAGCAGATGGCGACTTTTTCACTGGGGGCTTCCTCAGGTACCGAAGAAGCATTTGATCGTCTGGTGTATTCACGAGGCAAGTTTGATGACATTTTACACTCATTGCGCTCAGGTGATTTTGTAACTGCAGCGATCGCTCCTGAGTTGCTGCCAGACCTTGATCAGGTTGAATCTGACTGGCGTAACTATAGAAATAATATCGAAGTTATTATTAATGGTCGTCAATCAATCGCTGAGGTTAGAGAATTATACCAGGTGATCGAAAGTTTTATCCCGCAGATGCTGACCTACTCTGATGAAGTGGTTGGTGTGTTGATCAGAAAGGAATCGTCACCGCGTCAGGTTTATCTGGCGACACGTCAGATGATGTTATCGCAGCGTATTAAGAATAACTTGAACCAGGTGCTGGCCGGTGGTGAAGCCGCCGCGGCTGCTGCGGACAGGTTTGGTCGAGATGCTGCATTGTTCGGTCGCGTGCTTGAAGGCTTGTTGAAAGGTTCGAAAGGTTTACGTATCGAAAAGGTAACCGATAAAGAAGCGGTTGCTAAATTACGCGAAGTTGCGATGTTGATTAGTGCGGTAAGTGACAATATCGCGGGCATCCTCGAGCTTTCACCTGAGCTGTTTGAGGTTAAAGATGCTGCCGGGCTTGTCGGTGGTGATTCGGAGAAAATATTAATATCACTGAAAACCTTCCAGGAAAAAATTATTGGTCAAGGTGAGGAGCTCGACCTTATTCAATTGGTCGGTGTGGGTTTTGGTGGTGTCGCGGTATTACTCATCATTATCGGCGGTATCCTGTTACTTAAGGAAGCCAGGAAACGTGAGGAAAGCGCGCTGGAAAACAACAGACGAAATCAGCGGGCGATTCTACGATTGCTCGATGAGATGGCTAACCTCGCGGATGGTGACCTGACAGTCCATGCTACGGTAACCGAAGAGATTACCGGCGCTATCGCAGATTCGGTGAACTTCACAATCGATGCGTTACGCACCCTGGTATCAACAATCATTAATACCGCGTCGGAAGTATCGCACTCAACTGAAAAGACACAGGATACAGCGAATGAGCTGGCGCAGGCGTCTAACAGGCAGGCGCGTGAGATCGCTTCGGCCAGTGCCGCGGTGACCGATATGGCTGAGTCCATGTTGACAGTATCCCATGATGCAGATAACTCGGCCAACGTAGCGCAACAATCGATGGATATCGCGCAGAAAGGCGCGCAGGTGGTACGTAATACCATCGGTTCCATGGAAAAAATTCGTGAGAATATCCAGGAGACATCTAAACGTATTAAACGTCTGGGTGAATCTTCACAGGAGATTGGTGACA
>JADFWF010000092.1 GCA_015222965.1 Pseudomonadota bacterium
AGAGCCGACTTGCATGGGAAAGCATTAATAACACGATTGCAAGGTTTATAGAAGATGGATTATTACAGGCAGAGTCTGTTGGTGATACACGGCTCAATGTTATTGATAATGATCAGGGTATTATTAAAACTCGAATTACGACCGTAAGAGTTACTGATGCGAAAAAAGTTGCTGTAGTAACTGTTCCGGACGGAGGACTTCCTGGTGATTCTGTGCAATTACCTAAAGG
Source organism: Pseudomonadota bacterium (assembly GCA_015222965.1). GTDB lineage: Bacteria > Pseudomonadota > Gammaproteobacteria > SZUA-229 > SZUA-229. Next base: position 230 of record JADFWF010000092.1, read on the forward strand.
ACGCATTGTGCAATATTCAGCATATTCTGTTTTTACTGACGGTAGCATCATAGATACGACTTCACTAACGACATTTAAATCTTCGGATATTTCTATTGCCAGACCATCTGGCGCTAACGGTGGGTTTGTAGGTAATGCCGTAGGTACAGTCACCATCACTGCTTTAGATCGGGCCAGTGGATTGGAGGCAGAGCCAGCAGAGCTTGAAGTAACCAGTGCGGTGCTTGAATCAATGGTTATTACACCGAATATAGTGAACTCAATTTCCCCGGGTGAAAATATACAATTCGCCGTGTACGGGAGATTTTCTGATCAATCAACCAGTGATTTGACAAAAACAGCTTCCTGGTCTTCAGATAATAGTTCTGCAGCATCTGTTTCAAACTTTGAGGGAAATAAAGGTCTGGTAACAGGAAAGAGCGCTGGTACGGCAAACATTACTGCAGCGGGTGACGAGAATGTGAATGCTTCTGTCAGTGTGACTGTTGTTAACTAGTGGTGGTTGCTTAAACGGTCACTCTTAAACAAAAAAGCCCGGTTAAACCGGGCTTTTTTTATTGCGGTAAATAAAAACATGAGTGTCTGAGTTTGGCCGATATCTGCCTGTCAGAAAATCATACTTAGTGTCTGCTTGGTGCTGAGAGTCGTCACACAATACTGAACTGATAAGTGTCCGCCAGTGGTTGCTAATAACCAGTACGAACAAAGGCGTCAAAGGATTTCTTCGTGGTGAAAATGGTACTTAACGTCTATCGTAATACCTGGAATTCGAAAGCTGATACTAATATTTGAGCGGCTGTACGGGTGATTGTATATATCGTGTATAAAAAACTTAAATCGTGGTTCTCTTGACTTTAGGAGTGTAAAAGCGTCGACTAGGACTCGGGTTCTCAGGCCGTTTCCATTTTGATTCCGTCTCGAGAGAGGTGTCTGTCATGCTAAAAAAACACAGTGTTACGAATGTTGAACCGCTTACCGGTCCGTCTGAAAGGCGAAAGCTCTGGGTCGATCGTAGGGCAGGGGGCGACAGGCGAAACGATGCGCGGCTGCAGCTGCACAGGGGCGATTGCCGTAATGGTCTACCGCGGCGCGCTTCTGACGTGGCCGGTGAGCTGGTCGATGGTGAGGTCTGGTGGGAGTCTGATGCGGTCAAGCGTCAGTAGGTGTTCGGACTGTTTCGGATTACTGCTTGTACGGTTTAAATATTTCAGTAATAGCGTAATCGATGCGGGCACGGATATTCTCGATGGTCTGCTGTTTTTGTACTTCGCCCTGCGCCTGGCCTAGCCAGACGGTGTAGCCTGTGTTGGCATCGATAAGAGCGACCACAAGTGCAGCTTTTGGTACCTTTGTTATCACCTGTTGTTTGGTCTCCGGGTCTTCTTTCAGACCAAGGGCTTCCATGTCGACACCTGCAGCAAAAGCCACATAAATATCAGGGTTGCTCTCCACCTGGTGAAAGCCGTGTGCCCGCATCTCACGATTGATAATAAATTTAACTTCTTCATCGGTATCCAGCGTTGGCTGTTCCCACTGACCGATAGGGTCAAAGATGATCTCGGCACTTCCCGCCCAGGCATACGTCTTATAGAGGTTGTAATCAATGTCAGGATTATCTTGCACTTTGACCGTGATATCGTTGGTCAGGCTTACACATGCAGCGAGCAGCGTGGCAGAGAGCAGTAGATATAAAAATTTCATCAGTATTTTTTATGGGTGGTTAAGCGGGTGACTTAATGTTGAAGAATATAGCGTAAAGCACCGGAACGACGATCAGAGTCAGGATCGATGCAAAACCCAGTCCGAACATTATAACAACCGCCATATCTAAAAAGAAGACATCACTCAATAAAGGTGCCATGCCGAGGATGGTGGTACTGGCAGCCATCATCACCGGTCGCATCCTGGATACCGCAGAATCCAGTATCGCATTATAAGATTCAATGCCGGCGGCTATGTTCATGTCGATTTCTTCGATCAACACGATGGCGTTTTTGATGAGCAGGCCGACCAGGCTGAGTGAGCCGAGCAGGCCCATAAAGCCAAATGCGACGTTCATGCTTAGTAGTCCCGCGGTGATGCCGATAATTGCCAGTGGCACGGTTAACCAGATGATCAAAGGCTGGCGAATTTTTCCGAACAGCAAAATCACGATCACGATCATGATGAGGAAAGCGCCGGGCAATGATGAGTTAATGGCATTGTTTGCGTCCTTTGAATCTTCATATTCACCACCCCATTCAAGGA
>JADFWF010000093.1 GCA_015222965.1 Pseudomonadota bacterium
CGAGATATTTATATAGATGATGCTGCAGAAAGGGTGGGATGCTGGCGCCTTTGCCATTGCTCAGTAGATAAGCCGGTTTATTGTGGCTGCGTTGTTTTGCTATTCGGTCAGGGTAGGCAAAGGCCAGCAGTACACCTGATAGCTCATCATTAAATTCTTTTTTAAGATTATCGTTACAACATCTTTTTGCAGAGGATTTAAGTCGCCTGAAAAAATCATCAGCACCTTGAATAATTCTTCTGCACTGCGGCAGGTCAATGCCATACTGGTTTTTCTTTTTATCCGACAATACGAACCGCAGCGCATTTAACCGGTCATGAATATCGTAACTCTTTTCTGCATTGGCTAAAAATAGATCTTTCTCTGTCAAAATACTGGCAACAAGGCAGGCGAGATAAGGTTGCTTCAGCTCCACCGCCTCTAACATCATGTGCGCAAGCCGGGGGTGGGTGCCAAGTCTCAACATGTCACGGCCATGTTTATTTATATTGCCTTTATCATCGAGTGCCTTGAGTTTTTGCAGTAATGTTTTTGCCTGTTCAGTCGCACTGTCAGGTGGTGTGTCCAGCCACTGTAATTCATCAATCTCATGTACGCCCCAGTTGGCAAGCTCCAAAATAAGTGATGACAGGTCGCTGTGTAATATCTCAGCTATTGAATGTTTGAGTAAACGCTGTTGCTGCTGTGATGTCCATAACCGATAACAAACCCCTGCAGACAGACGTCCGGCACGACCGCTGCGCTGTACAGCAGCGTCCTGTGAGATAGATTGTGTTATCAGGCGGTTCATGCCTGAGGAAGGATTGTATTGCAGTATGCGCTCCAGTCCTGAGTCGATAACACAGTTTATGCCTTCGATGGTCAAGCTGGTTTCTGCGATGTTGGTTGCTAATACGATCTTTCTTATCGATTCAGGTGGTGATGCGATAGCCTGATCTTGTTGCTGTTTATTCAGGCTGCCATGCAGTGGTGCCAGTAGAATGTTTTTTATAGCTTCAGATTTCAGATATTGGCTTACCTGACTTGCCAGCAGATTAATTTCTTTTACACCGGGCAGAAAAACCAGGCAGCTGCCCTCATGATTGTGGATGACGTGTTTTACGGTGTTGATCAAAGATGAGATAAGTTGCTGCTGATTTGACAGTTTTATGTTTTTATCGAGGTATTGAATATCAACAGGAAAACTTCGGCCTTCACTTTGAATGATCGGTGCACTTTGTTTTTCAGAATCTTCAAGTAAGTTAGAGATGGCATCTGTATTAAGCGTTGCAGACATCACCAGAATCTTTAAATCTTCACGTATTATCTGCTGGCTCTGTAAACACAGGGCGAGTGACAGGTCAGCATGCAGGTTACGTTCATGAAATTCATCAAAGATAACCAGAGAAATATTTTTAAGCTCAGGATCAGCCTGCAGTTTGCGGGTTAATATACCTTCGGTAACGACCAGTATCTTTGTCTTATCGCTAAAGCAGCTGTCCTGGCGTATCTGATAGCCAATCGTCTGGCCCACTTTTTCATCGAGCAGATACGCCATGCGTGCTGCAGCTTTGCGTGCCGCCAGGCGTCTCGGTTCTAACATGATGATCTGTTTATCCTGCAGCCATGACTGATCAAGTAATGCGATGGGTACTGCTGTGGTTTTACCTGCGCCTGGCGGAGCCTGTAGTACAACACGGTTGTGTGTTTTTAATGTCTTTTTAATCTCAGTTAAGACATCGTTTATCGGTAGCTTCAGCATGTGTCGATTATATCGGGATATTAATCACATTCACATGCTCGGCATTACCAGCAACCACCGAAAAGAATTGTCGTGAGCGTGCAATAATTGCAGCCTAATCATAGACATAGACTAATTACAGTTTGTCTTATTGCTGTCTCTATGATAAAAAGCGTTTTCATATTCAAAGACACAGGGAAGTTGTATGGCTAGAATGACTGACAATAAGAGTGACAAGCTGCATTATCAGATGGATCGTTTTGTTCAACAAAATGGTGAATGGTTTTATATGACGCGAGAAGGTGCTGAAAGAGGTCCCTTTGAAACCAGGGATGATGCCGAGGGAGATATTGCCGTCTACATACGTCACCAGCTTAGTTTGCAAGAATTTGGAATCGCTTAATCGTAACCGCTGGCGATAACTGCACTAAGAGATTAACCTGGCACGAAATGAACGTCCTTTTATTTTTCCTGCGGTTAATTTTTTGAGTGCCGGTTTGATGACATCCTGACTGATAGCGACGTAAGCGCGATTATCAAAAATATGGATCTTTCCAACCTGTTTTCCGGTTATGCCATTTTTCCCCGTTAGAGCACCCAGGATATCACCCGGTCGAACTTTCTGTTTTTTGCCGCCGTCTATCTGGATGGTAGCGACCTTCGGTTTACCTGGTGATTCGTTTAACAGGCTGAGCGGTGGCAGTTTTTCACTCTCGATAATCTTGTCCAGGTAATCACCAAGCAAGGCGACTTTATAATGTTCTTTATCACTATATAAAGAACAGGCGATTCCCTTGCTGCCAGCGCGGCCGGTTCGACCAATACGATGAACGTGTACTTCTGTATCGCGCGCTATGTGATAGTTAATGACCAGGTCGAGCGCGTCGATATCCAGTCCGCGCGCGGCGACGTCGGTGGCGACGAGTACAGAAGCACTTTTGTTGGCAAAGCGTACCAGTGTCATATCGCGATCTTTTTGTTCAAGGTCACCGTGTAGAGCGAGTACGCTAAAACCGTCAGCGGATAGCTGGTCAGCGATTTCCTGAACTTCACGTTTGGTATTGCAGAATACGACAGTAGATTCCGGGCGGTGTTTTAGTAACAGCAGACGCAGGGTGATTAATCGTTGCTCGTCGTCATCTACTTTGTAGAAATGTTGTTCGATAATGTTTTCATCATGTGTCGATGTGACTTTTGCCATCACCGGGTCGTTCATGATGCGTTCGGCAATCGATTTTATCTGTGCAGGGAAGGTGGCGCTGAATAAAAGTGTCTGGCGTTGTTTTGGTGTGTGTTCGATGATGGTGTCAAGCGCCGGCTGAAATCCCATCTCAAGCATGCGATCTGCTTCATCGAGTACAAGCGTAGTTAAGCTGTCCAGTTTTAGAGTGGTCTTGCGCAAGTGCTCTTCGATGCGCCCGGGTGTCCCCACGACAATATGAACGCCACTTTCTAGCGAGCCTGTCTGTGGACCAAACGGCATGCCGCCGCATAAGGTTAAAACTTTTATATTCTGGATGGTTCGGGCAAGTTTTCGGATTTCTTTAGCGACCTGGTCGGCAAGCTCGCGGGTCGGACAAAGTACCAGTGACTGCACGCGAAAATCTTTGGCCTCAAGTTTCTGCAATAGACCCAGAGCAAATGCTGCCGTTTTTCCTGATCCGGTTTTACCCTGAGCTATTACGTCTTTATCCGCCAGAATAGGTGGCAGGCTCTGAGCTTGAATCGGCGTCATCGTCTCATAACCTAGTGAGGCGACGTTTTTTAGCAGGTCAGCATGCAGATCGAGTGATGAAAAGGCAGTTTGCGACAATGTGTTCGTCCGGTTTATTTCTTGTCGTCGGCTTCGATGACGACGATGCTGCGTATCGATACCTGCACCATCGGTGCATCGGCAGCGAAAGGGCCGTGGCCTCGCGTTTTTACTTTAGCTATTCTGTCCATGACATCCATGCCTTCGATAACATCTCCAAATACACAGTACCCCCAGCCTTTAGCTGTCTTAGCTGTGTGGTCGAGTATTTTATTGTCTGCAGTATTTATAAAAAACTGGTTTTTAGCAGAATCCGGGTCACTCGTGCGTGCCATGGCGATGCTGCCTCGTGTGTTCTTTAATCCGTTGTCAGCTTCATTTTTAACAGGTGGGAATGTTTCTACTAGTTTGTACTGGTGACTATAACCACCGCCCTGGTTCATGAATCCTTTTATCACTCGATGAAAAATCGTGCCATCGTATCTGCCTTTATTTACGTAATGTAAAAAATTCTTCACGGTTTCGGGTGCTTTATCCGGGTACAGTTCGATGATGACTGTGCCTTTGTTGGTGTTCATCTTAACTTTAGGGTTGCCGGCGCTTGCTGTGCCGGTAAACGCAATGCATGCGGCAAACAGGATGTGGCCAAATAATTTAGTGAAGCCGTTCTTCTTTTGTTCTGACACGATAAGTTTCTATGAGAGATGGTTGTACGAGAGCTTATTATAGTTGGATTAAAGGGCCATGGCTGTTTTATTTTCAAGCTAAAATATCTCAGTCTGCGAGTCCAGCATCCCTTGCCATGAAAACAGAATGGATAATATTCCTGATTATCATCCCTTTTTAAAAGGTGGTTTATCAGTAGCCTAAAGGCTGGCTTTTTATTAGAGAGATATGCGCGCAGATATATTTGATATCGTTTTTGAAGGGCGCATTTCATATCCTGGTGAATAAAATGCTTCGGCCACACACACCTGCCATAATAATTGCTATCGATTACTCACAGACGTGGTTTATGGCTGGGGGATAGCTGAGTATAACCCGACAACTACTTGGTAAAGTAAACGCCGGGTATCCAGCTTTTTTTGATCTCACTGGTCTTTTCGAGATTGACTTCATTTTCATCAATGAAGGTGAACATGTTCCAGCCGATGCGTAAAGTATCTTTATGATGCAGCTGTTTTTTTTCTATTTTAATCTCATTGATGAATGAGCCATTAGTGCTGCCAAGGTCTTCGAGAAAATAAATCGTTTCACCCTGACTATTTTTTTCAAGGGTTACTTGAGCATGCTCATTGCTGACTGCCAGATCATCGATCTGTATCTGGTTATCTGAGGTGCGTCCAAACTTAAGTGCAGATTGTTTGATTTCAAATTTGTTAGAAACGACACCGTCTACAGTTTGTATGATCATTGCCATTTGTTTTCCTCATAATATAAGTCTTGATGCTCTGGCTTTGTTTTAGGCACCGTTTTTCATTCTGACTAATTATAGATACTTATTTTGATGAATTTTAATTAAGCGACAATATTTTGAATAAAATCAGCGAGGAGAGTGATTTCTGGGTAAAAAATGGACATTGCCAGGCGCGACCACGCCCGTATGCCATTCAAGGCACCTGCACAAGCCCGACACGTCTGAGCCAGCGTCAGGCTGTGGTACTAAGATACACCGCAACTAAAAGCATGACAAAAGCAAACGCCTGAATACCAATCCGTGTGAACATCAGCTGTTCGCTGTGTTTCTCATCGTAGGATCCACCCATCGCCATGGAGCCAACACCCCAAATAAGCGTAGCGACGGTCGCAATCAGTGCGAGTATTACTGTCAGAGTAAGTAATGACATAATTCACCTCCTATATTTATTGTATTCAGACGGAGATGGATAATATTGATGCAGGTCAAAAGCAGGAAACAAAGCTCATTGCTCAAAAAGCTGCCTTCTGCATCGGTACCTTCAACCATGTGTATATGAAAGGGAATTTGTATAAATGGGGAGGCTAGCTATACAATACGGGGTTTATGCCTGTATCAAGCTGACACCACAAAGTGTCTGATTCACAAAACAGTCGCTTGTCTGTAAACTTTGTATCAATAATATTTTCAACGGAGCAATAGAGTAATGGGCAGAGCCTATCAAAACCGCAAAGAATCGATGGCCAAAACGTCTGACGCAAAAGCCAAGGTCTATAGCAAATACGGTCGTGTGATCTATGTATGTGCGAAAGAGGGTGGTACTGACCCTGACGGTAACCTCACGCTGCGCGGATTAATCGAACGCGCCAAGAAAGATCAGGTGCCTAGTCATGTCATCGAAAAAGCCATAAAAAAAGCGGAAGGTGGTGGCGGTGAAGATTTCTCGGTTGCTCGTTATGAAGGGTATGGTCCGGGTGGCTGTATGGTAATCGTTGATTGCCTTACAGATAACCCGAACCGCACATTTGGTGACGTACGCCAGTGTTTTACCAAAACAAAGTGTAAGATCGGCACAGAAGGTTCTGTTTTACATATGTTCGACCACGCCACTATCCTGGTGTTTAAGGGTGATGAAGAAGCAGCGCTTGATGCCCTGATGATGGCTGATGTAGATGTTACCGATATAGAAAATGATGATGGCAAAATTACCGTGTTCGCACCAAATACGGAATACGCTAAAGCCAAACATGCTTTAACTGAAACTTTTGATGATATCGAGTTCGATGTCGATGAAATTCAATTCCTGCCCAAAAGCAGCTCTCCCGTTAGTGGTGATGATGTAGAAATGTTCGATAAATTCATTGAAATGCTGGATGATCTGGATGATGTTCAGAACGTTTATCACAATGCAGAGCTGTAAATATTGCCCCGATAATCTGGCTGTTGAATGAAGTCGGTAGTGCTGTCGTGTGTCAGATGATGCGTTTGAAGTATTGTTGACTGTCAATGTTTATCAAGAGCTTTGATGTTGCTGTAAAAAATTTATCTGGCTAATTATTTTAGACCAGCATCAGATAACACAGAGCGGTAATAATAATTGCACCATTAATATTTAAAACAAAACCTTCTCTTGCCATTACTCTGGTGGTGAAAAAACCACTGGCGTAAACGATACTGTTTGGTGCTGTTGCGACGGGCATCATAAAAGCACAACTGGCACTGATAGCTGCAGGTATCATTAATAAACGAGGCTCGATGTTCGAACCTATCGCAGTCGCTGCTAACACAGGCATCAATAAAACGGTGCTGGCAGTATTGCTCGTGGTCTCAGTCAAAAATGTTACACCGATACAGATCGCGAATATCATGACTATTATCGGCAGTGTTGATAGCTCTGATAAGTTTTCTGCGAGAGTGGTACTTAATCCGGAAACACCAAAGGCTTTTGCCAGTGTGATACCACCGCCAAATAATAAAAGGATGCCCCAGGGGATCGTTGCTGCTGTCTTCCAGTCGAGCAGTTTTTCACCTTTGCAGGTCTTGTTATCAGAATGGGCATCATCATTACCAGCCGGGATGACAAACATCAATATGACAGCGATCAGGGCTACCGATGCATCGTTTGCCGTAGGCAGGTCCAGCCAGCTGCTCCATCCACCAAAAGGTTCTTTTCTGGTGATCCACGCAGTGGCAGTAGCGGCGAACACCAGCATCACACGTTTTTCAGTCGTGCTCCATCTACCAACATCCGGCATGTCGAATCCGCCGGTGTAACTCAGTTTTCTGGTTAGCCATAACCAGGTCACTGGAATCATGCATAGAACGACGGGTATGCCCCAGCTCATCCATTCGGTAAAACCGATATTTTTATCGAACTGCTGCTCGTATACCTGCATGAAAACCAGGTTGGGCGGCGTGCCGATGGGTGTACCGATGCCACCGATGCTTGCGGCAAATGCGACCCCTAACATGAGTGGTACCGACAGCTCTTTGTCTTTTGCCTGATTGGCTACTGCTAGCGCGACAGGTAATAACATCAAAGTAGTCGCGGTGTTTGAGATCCACATGCTGAGCGTTGCGGCGGTAACCATAAAACCGAGTACCAGCTGTTTACTGCTGGTATTGCCAAACAGATTGACCATGAACAGGGCAAGGCGCAGATGCGCACCGCTGCGCTCCATCGATTTGGATAAGATGAATCCGCCGAGCAATAACAGGATAAGCGGGCTGCCATATGACTGGCCGATCTCGTTTTTTGTTAGCACACCACTTATCTGAAAGATTGCCATCGGCAATAAAGACGTGACCGGGATAGGCACCGGCTCGAACACCCACCAGATGACACACATGATGGCAACTGCGGCGGTGATAGCCAGTGCTGAGTTGTTGGCTGCAGAAGATGTATGTATTACCAGAAAATACATCAGCAGTGCAGCGAGTGGTCCGGCAAATAGTGTGATTGTTTTTGTGTTCACGCTTTAGTATCAGTTTTATAATTTTAAAATCATTATGGTTTTAGGCTGGAAAAGAAAAATTGAAAGTATTCTTTCTTTGTCCTCTGTGCCTCTGTGGTGAACAAGCTTTTGATTTTGTTTTTCGCTTTGTCCGCTAAGGCTCAACTGC
>JADFWF010000094.1 GCA_015222965.1 Pseudomonadota bacterium
AATGACTAGAGCTGCGTTTTGATGCCTTGCTGTAGATCAGCATACTGCGACTGAATGTCGGGTAATCAGCCTTCGCCTTAGTAGATACCAGGCAAGTTAAAAGGTTTATCAGTTTCATAATTATTAATTCTGAAAACCTGTCAATGGATAATGACGCGGTAAAAACTATCGACAAACAATAGGGTCAGACTCATCAGAGTGTTGATTTTTTATGCCGCTTTATCATCTATGCAACCTGCCTGATATTCATTATTCTGCTTTGTTATCGTTTTCCATAACGATACTGCTTTCCTCCACCATTACCTGATCCCTGTCCTCTCGACTGCTTAAAACTCGCTCTTTCATCGTCACTCATACTTTGAACCCGGCCACTCATTTCAGTGCGAAAAATGTCACGATCATCCGTCGACATATCTCTAACCTCAGAACGCATATCCATCAGTTCTTCGGTTGACATGCTGGAATAATCAGTAGCAACGGCCACATTGACCATCCCTAAACTCATAAGCGCAATAAATCCGATTGTGTATTTTTTCTGTTTCATGAAGTTTATCCTCTTGTCATTTAATGGGATGACTTCACTGCGTGTTCTTTCTGGTTCAATGCCACACAGTTAAATCACGCTTCGCATGATAGGGTCAAACTGTTTCACAAAAATTTCCAGATCACAGAAAATTATTTCAAATTGTTTCTAACACAGATGATGAATGTCGCTGACTGAATGATCAGCTTAGTGGCAATAACTATCTGTGGGGTTCAGAAACAAACGAGGAGTGGGTAAGAGGGAAGCGATTTCGAGTTGTGTTTTTTGTTTATAGATAAGCTGTTCTCGTTCCCACAACCCAACGTGAAAACGAGAACAATACTATCGTCTGCTAACCGGCTTTCTTTGCCCGGGCAAAGGCATCTGCCATGGATCCATTTTGTGGTGCTTGCCGGGCTGCTGGTTTAGATGCTTTAGCAACCTGTCTACGCTTTTGAGCAGCAGTATTCTGAGAAGAAGATTGTCTCTCCTGATCCCTGATATCATCATTTAAACGCATACTAAGAGCAATTCGTTTGCGTTTAGGATCAACATCCATCACCTTAACCTTGACGATATCACCGGCTTTAACCACCTCGTGCGGGTCTTTTACAAACTTGTCAGCTAAAGCCGAGATATGTACCAGCCCATCCTGATGTACTCCGATATCGACAAACGCGCCGAAGTTAGTCACGTTGGTGACAGTGCCTTCCAGTTTCATGCCCTGTTCCAGATCAGAAATTTTTTCTATGCCATCTTTAAACGTTGCGGTCTTGAATGCTGGACGCGGATCACGCCCCGGCTTATCCAGTTCGGCGATGATATCGGTCACCGTTGGTAATCCAAATTTTTCATCCGTGTAATCCGCAGCATTGAGTGACTTGAGTAACTGACTATTACCGATAAGACTCACGATATCGACATTATTTTGTTTGATGATTTTTTGCACAACGCTATAACTTTCGGGATGCACCGCAGAATTATCAAGCGGATCGGTAGCATTATGAATACGCAAAAAACCGGCCGCCTGTTCAAAACTTTTGTCACCCAGTCGTGCAACTTTTTTCAGCGTCTTACGCAATTTGAAGGGGCCATTCTGATTACGAAATTCAACAATATTATCCGCAATCGTATGATTCAGTCCGGCCACCTGAGACAATAGTGCACTCGATGCGGTATTAATTTCGACACCCACCGCATTCACACAATCTTCCACCACCGTATCCAGATTCCTGGCCAGCTGAAACTGATTAACATCGTGCTGATACTGCCCTACTCCAATTGATTTTGGATCGATCTTAACCAGTTCGGCGAGCGGATCCTGCAAGCGGCGGGCAATAGAAACGGCTCCACGAATGGTCACATCAAGGTCGGGGAATTCTTTCGCGGCCAATTCTGAAGCCGAGTAAACCGAGGCACCGGCTTCACTGACCATGATTTTCTGTAGTTTAAGTTCAGGATGACGACTCATCAAATCGGCACACAACTTGTCGGTTTCACGCGATGCCGTACCATTGCCTATAGCCAGTAATTCAATTTGATATTTTTTAGCCAGTTTGGCGAGTACTGAAATCGATTCGTCCCACTGATTCCTGGGGACATGCGGAAAGATTGCTGTGGAATCGATGAACTGACCGGTATTATCTATAACCGCAATTTTCACACCGGTACGCAAGCCGGGATCGAGACCGATAGTCGCTCTCTGCCCGGCCGGAGCGGCCAGTAACAGATCTTTCATGTTGCGTCCAAAAACTTCTATCGCCGCTTCTTCGGCACGTTCATGCAAGGCACTAAACAGTTCAAGTTCCAGGCGCATTTTGAGTTTGACCGACCATGTCCAGCGTACCACTTCGGCCAGCCATTCATCCGCAGCCCTGTTTTTCTGTTCGATACCACAATGTCTGGCAATTATATTTTCTGCGGGATGCGTTAAGTTTTTATCATGCTCCACATCGATATTCAGGTGCAACATGCCTTCTTTACGACCACGGAACATGGCCAATGCCCGATGAGAAGGAATTTTCGATAACTTGTCCTGATGCTCGAAATAATCTTTGAACTTAACACCCTCCTCTTCCTTGCCCGCTGCCACGGTGGCGTATAGCAACGCACTCTGATTCAAAAAATTACGCAGTTCGGCAACCAGATCTGCCTTTTCGGTAAAAGATTCCATCAGGATAAAGCGCGCACCTTCCAGCACTTGTTTGACATCGGCAAATTTTTCCTTGAACTCGTCATCGGTACAGATGTATTTTGCGGCTTCCTGTTCAGGGTTAAGGTTTGGATTTTCCAGCAAGGCTTCAGCCAACGGCAAAATTCCTGCTTCGATGGCAATTTGTCCTTTGGTTCGACGTTTCTTTTTAAACGGCAAATACAGATCTTCCAGGCGTACCTTGGTTTCTGCCTCATTTATTTCCTGAGTAAGTTCAGCCGTCAACTTGCCCTGTTCATCAATCGCTTTCAAAATTGTGTCACGACGCTCATCCAGTTCGCGTAAATAACCTAATCGCTGCTCTAGAAGACGCAATTGACCGTCGTCCAGACCATCGGTCACTTCCTTTCGATAACGAGAAATAAAAGGCACAGTCGCACCTTCATCCAACAAGCCGATGGCTGCATCTACCTGCTTGTCGTTGACAGAAAGTTCGTTCGCAATTCTTTGTGTAATGGTCAGCATATTTTGTATCGTCTGGTCGATCAGGAGGGCGTATTATGGACAAGTATTTTTTATTTAACAGTCTTGTTTTGGTGAAATATTTATGCCTCGATCTGGCAAAAGATCGCTACCGGGTATGAATAACAGTCACAAAAACCTGGGACAGAAAACTAATTTCTATCCCGGTTTAAATATCTATAATTAATTACTCTTTCAAACGATTCAACTCGACACGCCTGTTTTGCGCTCGACCTTCAACAGTCGTATTATCGGCTACAGGATCAACTTCACCATATCCTTTGGCAGAGAACAACTCGCTATCGACGCCTTTATCCGTCAAATAACGAAGTACCGCTTCCGCCCTGGCCTGAGATAACTTGAGATTCGAAGCCGCTGAACCCGACGCATCGGTATGACCGGCAACTTCCAGTTTCAAACCTTTATGCGGTAGTAGAACTTCCAATACCTTATCCAGCACCAATTTAGA
>JADFWF010000095.1 GCA_015222965.1 Pseudomonadota bacterium
ACGGCTTTTATAGGGCAGGGTATAACCGCCGGTGAGTGATAACTGGTGGAACTCGTTATCCGGTGCCAGCGACATACTGCCTGACGCTACCGGGTTAAACGGATCCTGCCAGCTCAGAGAATTATTATTGTTATCAAATAATGACATCTGGTATTTAAGGTCGACCTGACCGCCATCACCGGCATAACTCAGTGTGGCATTTACAATATCGGTGTCCTGATCGATGGGTTCCGGCAGTAATGCGATCGTGGTGTTGCCTATCATCTGATTGGTGCCGTTAGCTATGGCTGACCCGGTTGCATCAACTCCCTGTTTGTTTTCATGGCTGAAATCGATATCAAATTGCCAGTGCTCTTTCGGAATAAACATGGCACCAACTTTGGCACGTCTGCGTTTTGTTTCCAGCTCAAAACTGTTCAGGCTGGCATCCAGATTAGTGTTGATATCAAAACCGGATGGTAGTGACAGGTTATTACCGCCAATACCGGTAAAGGGCGTCTGTACGGTATTATTTTTGTAGTTGGGCAGCTCATCGTATTCCAGGAAGAACTTATGCCTTCCTTGTACGCCGCCTTCCAGGAGCAGGTAACGCGATTCCAGTCCAAGGTTGGTGCCGCGAACAGACCAGAATCGGCCGTCTTCATCAAAATACCTGGCTTTGAAATCGCCAATGATAAAAGGGCCTTTCGTCTGCATACCGTTGTAACGGCCAAACTTATAGGCATCATCGGAGACATAACCGATGCCCAGCTGCATCTCATTGAGGACTGGTCTGGAGATGAATTCTACAGGAACGATCAGTTCGCTTTCTTCTGTTAAAGAAGGGCCTTCAAATATAGGTTTGTCTTCTGATAGCTTGTCTGCCACGGGTTGGTCTATCGCAGTTTTATCTATCGCAGTATCATCCACTGCGGGTTGATCTTCTACAGGTATGTCTTCTGCAGAAGCAGCACCCGGTACAAGCCCTGACATAACACCTGAAGCGGCAAGGTAAATAATCAGCAGTGAGGTTTTTCTTTTCATAATTTCTGCATGTCTGCTCAGTATATTTTTTGTTCTCTATCGCTGCAAACCAGCGCCAGATGGATGATTGGAGCCATGTATCTTGCTATGACAATTTGCACAGTTCATTCCAACTTTGAATCGCGCACGCCCTGGGTCAGCATCATCAGAATCCAGGAAATTTCTGATATGTCTACGGCCACCGCCGACAGTGATATCGGCATGGCATTGCTGGCACAATTGTGCTCCCGGTTTATTCAGTAATGCCGCATGGTTTGATCCATGTACACGGTGGCACAGGGTACAGTCTTCGCTGGCAGGGTAGTGCTCCCACAGGAAAGGACCGCGTTTCTCAGCATGGCAGCTGTAACAGTTTTCATTCACAGTAAACTGTTTCAATGATGATGGACCGGCAGATCCATGTGCATTATGACAGTCGCTGCATATTACTTTGTTATCACGTATCGGGTGTGAAGAAGCACGGAAAGTCTGTGAGCGGATATCTTTATGACATTCGAAACATACTTCAGCCTGTGTGGTGCGCTCGATAACATCGTTAGGTTCGTGGATCGAATGGCAACTCACA
The DNA here is from genome assembly GCA_015222965.1 of Pseudomonadota bacterium. Classification (GTDB taxonomy): domain Bacteria; phylum Pseudomonadota; class Gammaproteobacteria; order SZUA-229; family SZUA-229. The sequence goes on from JADFWF010000095.1 coordinate 1,589, forward strand.
CAGACCAGATCTTCTGCTTCATGGGTGCTTGAAAGCCAATGCATGCGCTCGCCACTGTTGTGACAACCGAGACAGATATCATTTCGTTGTTCGACGGATTCGCCATAACGACCGGTCATACTGATGATGCAGTTGCCGTCAGTTTCAAAATGTAATGTGCCGGGGCCATGACAGGTCTCGCAGCCTTCCTGGCCAAAAGGTGTACGCGAATCCGTTGCCTGACCATGCGGGCTGGCCTGCATGGTTTCGGTCTTGTCCTGGTGACACTCTGCGCAGGCATCAGCACCAAAATAATCGCCCTCGGCCATGCCTTCGCAGAGGTTAGCCTCTTTGAATGCATGTTCTGCTTTCCCGGCTTCTGTGGTATCGGCAGGTTTTACTTTAACAGCGGCCTTTTTTTCACTGCCAGGGTCTGCAGTGACTGCTTCAGATGAAGTGTTAGTTGACGTTTCGGCCGCGTTTTGTACCTGGCTGGAAAGCAGCAGGACAAACATCAGAAGAATTGGGAATTTATAGCTGTATCTCATATTGTTATTAATATCATTGTTTTTTCAAAAAGCCAATCTCAGCAGCACTTTAACCTTTTTTTTTGTAGTGTAATTGATCTGGTTCAAGTTTTATTGATAAATCTCAATTACAATGACAGTACGTTGGCAGAAAATGCGCTATATGTATTGTATGCAATGGCAAGATTATTACGAATCCAGCGCATATCACGGGGTTGTTACCAAAGGGTTGTTACAAATTGAAATCACTTATTAGTATTGTTCATCATGTCAGCAGAGTAGCCATTCTGTGTTTTTTGATTGCGGGGTCTGCAGATGCAACGACTACTGCCGATCATAGCAAGTTCAAAGAACTGCAGGATGCTTTTGATTCCGGTCCCGAAGTAACCAGGGCCTGTATCAAATGCCATACCGAAGCGGCCAAACAGATCCATAAAACAAAACACTGGACCTGGGAGTTTCTTAATCCTGATAACAAGCAGAAGGTTGGCAAGCGAAACGTATTGAATAACTTCTGCATCACGCCGCAGTCCAATTTCTCCCACTGTGCCGCGTGCCATGTAGGTTATGGCTGGGTGGACACAAGCTTTGATTTTACTTCTGAAGAGAATGTTGACTGCCTGGTCTGTCATGATACTACCGGTGACTACTATAAAGCAGAGGAGAATGGTGGGTTGCCCAGGGAAAGCGTTGATCTGGCCCATGTCGCACAAAATGTCGGTAAGACCAGCCGAGACACCTGCGGTGCCTGCCATTTTTTTGGTGGTGGTAACGACGGTGTCAAACATGGTGACATGGATACCTCACTGGCTGCGCCGGAGCGTGAACTCGATGTACATATGGATGCATTGGGCGAGGATTTCACCTGTGCGACCTGCCACAAGAATTTCGGAC
>JADFWF010000096.1 GCA_015222965.1 Pseudomonadota bacterium
CATGATAATGGCACTGGCTAAATGGGTACCCCTGCTTTTTAGGGGCGCAGCTAGCGTGGCGGCATTCTTTTGGTTACTTTTCTGTTGCTGTAGACAGAAAAGTAACTCGCCCGCGGTGCGAATACCGCAATGCCTAACCAAAAGCACCAAATAAATGTTAAAAAAAAGGAGTATATATTCAGCATGCTCATACGAATAAATTATTCAGCATGTCCATATACCTCACCCTTACAAGGCTAACATTCAAATCGTTCCAGACGATTTAGTCGCACCTACAGATGCAATAAAAGAGAAATCGCGGAATGGGAAAAATCCACTCCTACAGGTATTGTATTTAAAAGAAAGGATCCCTCTCAGAATAGTATTAGGGAAACAACAATATTACTATTCATCATCCCGCAATATAACCACATCACAATGCCCTTCAAAACCGACAGTCACCTGAATACGGATCGGCCGACAGCATACTGAACAATCCTCAAAATAATCCTGATCACTAGCTGAATCATCAATCAATAATTCTATACCCTCTCCGCAATACGGACAGTTAACGCTGCGGTTTAATAGCTCCACACTATTTAATCACGTCGATTAATTGTGCAGATCAATCAACGACATAGTTAACGCTGGCCAATAGGTGATTATCAATACCGCAACGAACAAGATCAACATGAAAGGAATGGTTGCATAATACAGTTCTGTTATCGGTTTGTTAAACCGATAACTGGCGATAAACAGGTTCATACCAACGGGTGGCGTGAAATAACCGATCTGCATATTGGCGAGGAAAATAATGCCGAAATGTACCGGATGGATACCATAACCGACTGCGATAGGCAGGGTCAACGGCACGATGATGACGAGCGCTGAAAACACGTCGAGCATCATACCGAGCAACAACAAAAAGATGTTCAGCAACATCAGGAATGTTAGTTTGCTATCGACGTGCTCACGTATGAAATTAAATAATTTTGTCGGCACTTCAGCGTCTATCAGATAATTGGTCGATGCCAATGAAACAGCCAGTATTATTAATACTCCACCGACCAGAACCATCGAATCACGCATGATGACAGGCAACTGTTTGATCTTTATCTCACGCAGTATCAATACATCGACGATAAGAACATACATGACAGCCACTGCCGCCGCTTCAGAAACGGCGAAGTAACCGCCGTAGATGCCACCTATCAAAATAACAGGCAATGGCATTTCCCAGATTGACTCGCGTAATGCACTAGCCAGTTTTTTGGCGTCAAATGCTGTCGTCGGTATTTTGTCGCCAACAGCCTTATACATACTCCAGGCGATCAAAAGAGCAAGCATTAACATGCCGGGCAACAAACCTGCCAAAAACAGATCATCGATAGCTACCGGTTGATCAAGGTCCATCTGTTGTGCGATCACGCCATAAAGTATCAATGCGATAGAAGGCGGAAACAACAGTCCCAAACTGCCTGACGAGGTAATTAATCCCAGGTTGAATCGCTCCCTGTAACCTGCCTGCTTCATCGCCGGATATAAAATTGCACCGAGTGCGATAATGGTTGCTCCTGACGCACCGGTAAGCGCAGTAAAAAATGCACAGGCAAATAACGAGACCACGGCAAGGCCACCAGGCATCCAGCCGAGCAAGGCATCTGTAAGCCGTACCAGTCTTTCCGACGCTTTACTTTCTCCTAAGACGTAACCGGCAAAGGTGAATAGAGGGATTGCGAGTAATACGGGCGTATCGACGATACGATATATTTCGATGGCGATAACCGAGAGATCAATATCTTCACCGGAAAACCCGATAAGTGCACTGGTCGCAATGATGGCAAACAATGGTGCACCAAGGATCACCAGCAAGGTTAGTACTATCGCAGCAGCCATGACTATTTATCGTCGTCCATTGAGATTTTTCGCTGATAAGGCGATATCAGCAGCAGTACATAACGGATAGCTATAAGTGAAAAACTAATGGGAATTATTGAAGCGGTAACCCAGGCAGGAATACCGGAAAAAGCAATAGTGCCATATTCGTATTCACTGTAGACAAACCTTGCTGCATGCCATGCGATGAGCAGACAAACTGATATGGTGAACAGGTAAACAATACGCTGTATATGTTTCAGTATATGTGGCGGAAAATATTTTGCAAAAATATCAATTCGAATATGATTATCAGTACGTGTCGCAACCACCGCACCTGAGAGACCAACCCATAATACCAGCGTACGTAACAGCGGATCAATCCAGACGATACCTTCCCCAAACAGGTTCCTTGAAATTATCTGGTACACAGCAAATATGATCATGCTGGACAGTATTACTACGAGAAGACCGTCCTCAAACCTATTGATTAATTTTATAAATTTACTGTTTTTGATACTCATGATACGAACGTGACTCAAGCTGCTTTGACCTGAAACCTAAACATCTAATGATGATATTTTGGCGCGTCACGCTTGTTTGCAGTTACAGCTTCATATAGTGCTTTATTATATTTATACTTTTTGAGCATATCGTTGATGACCGAATCATCTATCCTCTCCCACTCCACCTTATCTTTCTCGCTTAACTTGATAAATTTCACACCCTGATTAATTAATGCTTCACGCGCCGCGATATTATCCACTTTATTTTGCTGGTCAATTTTCCTATAGACCTTTTCCATCACTTCGCGAACGGTGGCCTGATCGGTCTCACTTAATTTATTAAATACTTTCTTATCGATGATTAACATGGCCGCCAGATAGTTTAATGGCTGATCGGTTACGTATCCAATGTGCGTATGCCACTGCAAAGCTAATGCTCCAATGGGTGAAGTCGTAACGGTGTCAATCAGCCCTGTCTGTAAACCTGTTAGTACGTCAGACAAAGGAAGAGAAATCGGAGCGACGCCAACATAATGATAGACCGACAAACCCACTTCACTTTTCTCAGGTATCCAGGATTTCCTTTGCCTTAGGTCGTCTAAACTGCGAATCGGCTTTTTTGACATCAGATAGGTAAAACCACCTTGCGCAAAACCAAAATTAACAAATCCATTTTTCTCAATTTCTTTACTCAACATGGGATCAGTGGTCTTTCTTATTTCTGCAGCATCATCAAGATTGGCAAACAAATAGGGAAGCCCGTAAAGCGTAACATCGGGTGTAGACTGAGAAAGCGTTCCGGCAGTAACCGCTCCACCATGTAACTGACCGATACGTATCTTTCTCAGAACATTTTCATCATTACCCATGACACCGCCCGGATAAAATTTAAATTTTACCCGCCCCTGCGTTTTCTCCTTGATCTCCTTCGCACCAACACGCATATGTTTCATCCAGAAGGTTCCTTCAGGAGAAAGTGTTGCGATCTTAATTGTCTTCGCCAGAACAACGGGGGAACTGATACTCAGCAGTGTCACAGCCAGTAATATGTTTAATCTTTTAGATGTGTTTTTCATATTCATTTTTCATTATTCATTAACGCGAAGCGTTCAAAAGTAGTCGTCTGCATCAAGCAACAGTTCAGCCGCTCTGTGTTTCGCAAGCGTATTGATTAATATTTGATCCTGCGGCCCCGTATCGGCATTTATTACCTGGTTTAACAGTTCATCATGCAACTCCCGATCAAACAGCATACGCGCGTATTTTTCGGCGTACAGAACTCTTGCCATCTGATTTTTACCATCTGATATCTCTATCGCACGATCAAAATGTTTTTTAGCCAGTTCAGGTTTTCCACCTAATGTTGGCGGTAATAACGATTCCATCACTGCCATATAGAGATGAGCATTGCCGTTGCTGACGGTCTCATCGATATTCAACACGCATTGTATGCCTGCCTTAACTTTTGGCAGTTCTGCAACAGCATTCCAGTCAGAGCTATTTGCTTCGATAACACCTGCCCAGCTGCTGACAAAAACAAAAAGGTGTTCTGCCTGAGGTTTTTCAACAGAATCTAGCAGTATCTCAAATTCAAAGTATGACATACTTTTTATGTCACAAAATCGTTCATCGCGCACACACATCGCACGCCCCGCATAATCAAAAGCGCGCCCTGCCAGTGCTTTTTTACTTTCTGCACTGTCGGTAAATCCTGAGGCGTAGGCACCGTACAATTTTGCACCGGATTCTAGCAGGTCAGCATTTTCAGGATCACCCTTGATCATGCTGCTCATTAATATCAGGTAGGCGGGCAACCCTTTTTTGATGGTCTCAGGATCATCAAATTCTAGTATCGTGACTGACAGATCATCTGCAAAATCCTGTTTTGCATTCGCGATAATTTGACCACACGCCGAGATACTCAACATGATTGCCAGTAATAATGATAATTTCAAACACTGAAATCTCATCGAATTAAAACCTATATAAGCTGAACGAATTATTTAAAAATTGAACAGATACTACCTTAAATCAGTTGTAAGGTCTGCCTCCCATTGGTACATATTCGAGCAAATTAGTTCTACCGCTCTTTTTTTTCTAAAAACAGGCACCTTTACCAACAGGCATAAAAAAAGGCCGGTAAACCGGCCTTTTCTCAGAAAGCAGCTAAGCTACCGAGCGACTATTCTACTGAGCAACTATTTTCTGTAGTCCTGCGATAGAACGAACCCATGGTTTCGAACCCGTTTTCGCTTCCAGGTCAGCTGCTGCTGCATCTGCAGAAGCGCGGTCCGGGTGAACGTCAACCAGTACATAAACGATGGCACCTGAACGATCAGTTTTCACTGTCATTAGATTCTCCAGGCCTTTATTGCTCTTAAATTTTTCAACGCTGGCATCAGTCTTACTGGCATAAACCTGAACTGCGTAATTACTTGCCGGCATCGCCATTATTTCCTGTTCAGGAGTCATATCCTGTACCATGACTGGTGCAATCATTTCCGGTGCTGGCGCGGCATCAGGTTCTTGCATAACGATAGGTTCCGGCTCTGGGTCTGCCAGTAGCACTGGATCACTATAATCAGCCACTTCTGAATCCGTTGGTGCAGCACTAGCTTCCTCTGCATGTTTCGATCCCCATGGATCATCATCGGCCTGTGTCCACGGTGCTGGCGAACTTGAACAGGCCGCCAGACCAAGAATTATCAAGTTTGTTACAGCTATACCACGAATTGTTTTTATTGTTATTTCCATGTTTGTTCCCCAACGGTCTTATGGTTTTAAAAGAGTGTAGCCTAAATTATTAAATTGTCAGCTATCTATGCACTTATTTTCACCTGCTACCAATAAATGCCTGATCAACATATATACGGGGGGAAATACATGAAAAACATAAAGATACCATGCAATAAAAAAGGAGCCGAAGCTCCTTTTTTATAATACTTTAAAGCCTTCGCATATTAAGCAGCAGCTTCTTCCGCTTCTTTCATACTCAAGCGAATTCGGCCCTGGCGATCAATCTCCAGAACTTTAACTTTCACTACATCGCCTTCAGATAGTTTGTCACTCACGCTCTCAACACGCTCTTCGCAGATTTGAGAGATATGAACCAGACCATCTTTACCAGGCAGGATTTCAACAAAAGCACCAAAATCCATGATCTTCTTCACGGTACCATCGTAGACCATGCCAACTTCTGCGTCAGAAGTAATCTGCTCGATACGTTTTCTAGCTTCTTCAGCAGCCGCCAGATCACTTGAAGCAATCTTGATGTTGCCGTCATCATCGATATCGATAGATGCGCCAGTCTCTTCGGTCAGTGCACGGATAACGGCGCCGCCTTTACCGATAACATCACGGATCTTGTCAGGGTGAATCTTGATATTGAGGTAGCGAGGTGCGTACTCAGACATCTCTGTATTGGTTTCAGAAATTACCTTGTTCATCTCACCGAGGATAAAGTTACGGCCGCCTTTGGCCTGCTCCAGTGCTTTTTCCATGATCTCTTTAGTGATACCTTGAATCTTGATATCCATCTGCAATGCACAGATACCATCCTCAGAACCAGCCACTTTAAAGTCCATGTCGCCAAGGTGATCTTCGTCGCCCAGGATGTCAGAAAGTACAGCGAAATCATCGCCTTCTTTGATCAGACCCATGGCGATACCAGCAACAGGTGCTTTGATTGGCACACCAGCGTCCATAAGAGACAGACTGGTACCACAGACAGAAGCCATCGAACTGGAACCGTTTGATTCTGTAATCTCTGATACCACGCGGATGGTGTATGGGAAATCTTCTTCAGATGGCATAACACCTAATACACCACGTTTCGCCAGACGGCCATGACCGATCTCACGACGTTTCGGCGAACCGACCATACCGGTTTCACCGACACAGTATGGAGGGAAGTTGTAATGCAGCATGAACGGTTCGCGGTATGAACCCTCCAGTGCATCGATAATCTGTGCATCACGAGCAGTACCCAATGTAGTAACGACCAGCGCCTGTGTTTCACCACGGGTAAACAGTGCTGAACCGTGGGTACGTGGCAGCACGCCTGTACGTACGGTAATCGCACGAACATCAGAAGTGGTACGGCCATCGATACGTTTTTCACCTGCGATATAGCGTGAGCGAACAACTTTCTTTTCTAACTTGCCAAATGCACCTTTGACCGCGTCTTTTGACCAGCCATCATCTGACTGGAGTGCTTCAACGGCAGCTCTTCTGGCAGCTTTAACAGCATCCTGACGCGCCATCTTTTCAGCTACCTGGTATGCATCTGTAATAGCGGCTGTGCTTGTTTCAGCAACTTTAGCGGCTAATTCTTCATCGACTGCAGGTGCTTCATAATCCCATTTCGGATTGCCAACTTCTGCAGCAAACTCATTGATTGCTGTAATAACTGTCTGCATCTGCTCGTGACCGAACATCACAGCGCCTAACATGACATCTTCTGAAAGCATCTTGGCTTCAGATTCAACCATCAATACCGCTTTATCAGTTCCGGCAACAACCAGATCAAGGTCCGATGTTTCCAGTGCTTCTTTATTCGGGTTTAATAAATATGCGCCGTCTTTGTAACCAACACGTGCTGCACCCAGAGGACCAGCAAAAGGGACGCCGGCAATGCATAATGCCGCAGAAGCACCGATGATCGCAGGAATCTCAGGATCGATATCGCCGCTCATAGAAACCACGGTAGCAACGATCTGGCATTCGTTAGTAAAACCTTTAGGGAATAAAGGGCGGATCGGACGGTCGATCAAACGGCAGGTCAGGATCTCCGCTTCACTCGGTCGGCCTTCACGACGGAAGAAACCACCCGGGATCTTACCCGCAGCGTAAGTACGTTCCTGGTAATTAACCGTCATCGGGAAGAAATCTCTGCCCTCTTCTGCTTCTTTAGAACATACGGCAGTAACAAAAACAACTGTGTCGCCCATGCTGATCATCACAGCACCGCTGGCTTGACGAGCGATCTCACTCGTCTCCATGGTTACGGTTAGATCGCCATACTGAAATTCTTTTTTAATTGCTGTAGGTATCACTTTATTTATTCCCAATCCGGTCATACTGACCTGATATTGTTTAATTTAATGGTGAACGCTTAATAGTAAACGCTCAAATTAACAACGCTTATTAACGACGCAGACCAAGGCCGGCAATCAGCTCTTTATAACGATCTACATTTTTGCCTTTAAGGTAATCGAGCAGTTTACGGCGCTGGTTAACCATGCGTAATAAACCACGACGTGAATGATGGTCGTGTTTATGCTCTTTAAAGTGCTCTGTTAATTGCACGATGCGAGTTGTCAATAACGCAACCTGAACTTCAGGAGAACCAGTATCTCCTTCTTTTTGTTGGTATTTTGATACAACTTCGACTTTTTCTGTGGTCGATAAACCCATGAATACTCCGAACTAATTTAAAACCCAAAACGGGCATTGGTAAAAAAAAGAGGGCGATTTTATCACTAATCGAAGCAACACAGAAGTGTTGTTTATAAAAGAATTTTTAATCATTTCAGGCACATATTTGCATCTAAAACGATAATCGCCCCAACTAAGTTTTTGGTTTCCTGCACCACTCAGGGTTACAGAACAGGAAATGCTAAATCTATGACTAACTAGATCCGCGACTAAAACGACTAGTCTGAGCGCGTAATTATATCACACATATCATGCCTCATACTGCGCGTATCATGCGGCGTGGCGCAATGAGCCCGTCATCCTGAATCTCGCCCAGTCCTAAAAACTGGCTCTGATCATAAATACGTACCCAGCCTTCCGTCGGTGCGTGCGGCACCATCACAGCCTGCCCCTGCTGTACGTAAAAGGCTGCATCTGAACCCAACCTTACGTCAGGCCAGTCAGCAACACCGCTGTCTATCGGCTGCAGGCAGGCATCAAGCGCATCGAAACCCTGCTCCGCTAATTCAGTTAACTGCTCGATGGTCAGCATATCGCCATCATACGGCCCGACGCTCAGACGTCGCAGCGCGGTAATATGCGAGCAGCTGTTTAATCTTTTTGAAATATCTTCCACCAGAGTGCGCACATAGGTACCTTTTGAGCATTCGACTTTGAGCTCAAGGATGAGCCGCTGCTGGTCATCTGTAGATAACGATATATATTCGATATCATAAATGGTGACAGTTCTGGCTTTACGCTCTACTTCGATGCCCTGTCGCGCCAGTTTGTATAAACGCTCACCGTTATGTTTCAGCGCAGAATACATCGGCGGTATCTGTTCGATCTCACCGATAAATTCTGGCAATACGGCTAACACATCCTGTTCGGTTATCGACGAAGCATCCAGGGTCTCGACCACTTCACCTTCTGCATCACCGGTGGTGGTGCTGACGCCAAGCTGACACTTAAGATGATAACTTTTATCCGAATCCAGCAAAAAGGCCGAAATCTTTGTCGCTTCACCAAAACACACCGGCAGCATGCCGGTGGCCAACGGGTCCAGGCTGCCGGTATGGCCGGCTTTTGCAGCACCGAACAGGCGTTTTACTTTTTGTAATATATGGTTTGAACTGCAACCTTGCGGTTTATCTAACAGCAACACGCCACTGACATTACGGCCCTTGTTTTTTCTTCTACCCAAGACTAAATTCTCTCTTTTTAAAAAATAAAAACCAAAAGAACATCAAGTCCACAGATGAACACAGATGAACACAGATTAAAAACGTTGTTTAGTTTCTAAATATCTGCGTTCATCTGTGTTCATCTGTGGATAAAATATTTTTTACAATTAATCAGCAACCAAAAACAGCTTATGCCACTAATCTTCATCACTGCCACTGTTTTCTTCGTCACTTTTGATAGCTTCACTGATAAGGTCGTCCATCGCAGCACCACGAATCACACTTTCATCTGCAACAAATTTCAGTGTTGGCACGATGCGCGCACGGATGCGACGGCCGATTGATTTTCGAATAAAACCCGTGGCACGATTTAAAACTTCTATGGATTCATGTAACTGTTCAGCATCTAAAACAGAACAGTACACAACGGCATGGCTTAGGTCGCGGCTCATGCGTACTTCGGTGAAGGATAAAAAACCCACACGCGGA
>JADFWF010000097.1 GCA_015222965.1 Pseudomonadota bacterium
AACAATAATTAAGGCTTTCCTCTGTGGACCTCTGCGCTCTCTGCGGTTTAATGTTTTGACTTCCGTTTATGGCCGTAAGCAGAAATAAAGCGTATTAATTTTCCTGCACAGGATGATGTTATAAAGTGAAATCCAGCTCGGGGTTATCTCTTTCAACCACTTCTAAATCATAGCTGGCGTGATGCACTTTTAATACCTGATGTAATTCCCGCATCAACAGATCAGTATCGATGCCTGCTGTTTTGAATTTAACGACCACCGCCATATCCATTTCTGTATTAGCAAGTAGATCTACTTTATGGCCTTTGCCTGACGCCAGCAGTTTCTGTATTTCATTCCAACTTGAAATCCGTTGTTTTGGATCTTTGATCAATGCGCGTTTTATGAACTCTGCCAGACCATCGGGTACATCAGGTACCAGCGTCTTTATATCTTCAGGCTCATCATTGATCGTTTTCTGCGCGATGCCTAACATGGTCGGTGCACGGAACGGGGTTTTTCCTGTCAGCATCGCGTAAGCGGTTATCGCCAGCGCATAGATATCGATCCTGTAATCAAACGATTTTTTCTGTAATACTTCAGGCGCGGTATACAGTATTGTACCTTCAAAATTTTTATTGGCATCATCACTGGTCGTCGCGATACCAAAGTCCATAAGCTTCACATTACCCTGGTAATCAAGCACGATATTGGCAGGTTTTATATCACGATGAATGATGCCGCCATTATGTTTGTTACCTGCGTACTCCAGCGCCAGCGCTAACTGACTGATGATATCGCATGTTTGCTTGCCGTTAAAAACACCCTGCTCCTGAAGATAATACTTCAGATCATAACCATCGAGTTTTTCCATGACGATAAATGATGTCGAATAATCATCGATGGTTTCTATGACATGCAAAATATTAGGGTGTGTCAGATTGGCGATGGTGACCGCTTCCTGTTTGAAGCGTTTTTTAAAATCTTTCTTTGATGCTATTTCATACTTCAGCATTTTTATCGCGACTTCACGGCCCAGCACTGTATCTAATGCGTTATAGACGATGGACATACCGCCTTCGCCCAACTGGCTGAGTATTTTATATTTCCCCAGACGATTGATGCCATCAGAACCAAACATCCGGCTCTTCATCAGGTTGGTCATCACCGTTGCCAGCTCGGTATGCAACTCCATCAGCGCCTGAAAATCATCCCGGTATAAAGCCAACGCTTCGGTGTCGGTCTGCGCAATAACATCTGCCTTGCTCGGGGTACCGGACAGCAATGCTATCTCACCTAAGACATCGCCCTTACCAAGGTCGATATCTTTATCTTGCAGACTGACTCTCACCTTTCCCTGTTTGATGATCAGCATGTACTCGCCCGGCTCGCCCTGTTTGATCAGGTGCTCTCCTGATTCATAGCGATGCAGACTCATGCGTTTGGCTATGTCGCCGATAATCCTGTTATCCAGCTTTATAAATAATTTTACGCCGGGAAGGAATATCAGGGCATCTTCCTGATCGATGTTGACTTGTTTCAGCATGGTTTCATTTTCATTTAATTAACTGGCTAATAAAGTTCACCAGAGGACTTATTATTCTATCTCATGGCAACGTCTTTTACACTTCTGCCTTGCTCGTAGCAGCTCAAGCAGGTAACTGGCAGCCCGGACAATAATAACAGGGCTGCCCGCCATGAGATTTTTCAATAATAGTGCCGCAGCGATAACATGCTAAACCTTGCCGCCTGAAAACATAAAACCGAGCATCTTCAAAAGCCACGCCCTGATTCATCATTTTTTTGGCATCTGCTAAACGGTTAGTGATGCCAGCTGTTTGATAGGATTGGCGTGATAGATCCAGTATCGTCCTGGCGAGTAGATTTACTCTTTTATCGTCCAGGTCTTTACTTCGAACCTTTGGATGTATACCCGAATAAAATAAAATTTCACAGCGAAGATAGTTACCCAGTCCTGCAACAAAAGTCTGCTCGGTTAAAATTCCGCCTAGCTGACGTTTTTTATATTTCGCTGATCGCAGACGCTCGATGAGATGCTCCACCGTCGTCGATTGGTCTAGCACATCAGGACCTAACTTAGACAGGAAAGGATGTTGCCGCAATGCCGCATCATCAATGACAGCGATATCTGACGCACTATATAGAAGCGCTGATTTTCCCTGGCAATCTATCACTATGCGCAACTGTCGCTTGCTGTCCGGGTAATCATCCGTGTCACAGATAAGCCAGCGGCCATATAGCTGATTATGACTGTAGATGTTCAGACCATTATCAAGCCGGGTCAGCATCGCCTTGCCATGGGTTTCTATCTGTTTGATGGTGGCGCCGATCAAACGCTGCTCCCATTTCTTCAACGGCTGCTGACCGAACCGGATAGAATCGATCACACGACCTGCTAACTGTTTTTGCAGAGCATCGGCGGCGCGCCTTATCTCCGGTCCTTCAGGCATGATATTTTAAGCCAGCATAACTATGACAAAACATCTTTCATCCGCTCGGCAACGCGGAAGGCGTTTGCATAGATCGTCCAGGTATATGGCACACTGCCACCTGTGGGCATGAAACTGCCATCAGTGATGTAGAGATTTTCAACATCGTGTGCCCGGCAATCCGCATTGAGCACAGAGGTTTTCGGGTCATTGCCAAACCGGCAGCCGCCGGCAACAAGATTTTGCGGCGGTGCGCCACTAACATTTGAGCGAATATTCTTTGCACCCATCTTTTTAAATACATCACTGCAATGCTCATTAATATAATGGCCGACTTTCAGATCATGTTCGTGATAACCGATACGCACATTAGCAACGGGAGAGCCCCATTTATCTTTCACCGCATTATCGAGGCGGACGAAACAGTTGTCCGTCGGCAGCCAGTCACAGAAAATTTCATAACGCAGGGTCTGACTATCGGTAAAAATTGATTTAAGATTTTTTTGTAAGGCTCGGCCCCACACCAGGTCATCACCGTCCCACTTCGCGCTCAGCGCTTTACTCATGGTGTTGGGATGTCGCAACAGGAAATCTACGGTGCCGCCTTTTATACGTCCGCCCCTGCTTTTACTGGTTATTGTTTTATCGTTTATGAAATACCAGTCCTGCAGACCGCGATTGACGAATGGACCTCTTGTTTTCATATTTTCGGCAGACTGTGCATCCATGTCCGCATATTCAAAATCACCATTGCCTGAACCACCGGCTGAGAACAATAAATTTTTTCCGACCTGCCCGCTGTTATTGGCCAGACCCTGCGGATGCCTTACTCCCGTCGATGACAGTAACAGACGGCTGGTCTCTATCGCCTGACAGGCGACCACGAACAAGGTTGCTCTGATACTCCTGCTGTCGCCATTTTCATCATAATAGTCAGCAGAAACTACTTTTCCTTTGCTATCACTGCTCAACCTGTAAACCTTGCATAAGGGTTTTATCTCACAGTGTTTTGTCGCCACTGCCTGATCCAGCAACGCCGCTCTCGAACTGCCCTTGGCGCCTGATGAGCAGCCATAACTTCCACAAAAACCGGAGTATTCGCAACTTCTTCGACCGCCTTTATCGCGTGACAATATCGCCCTCGGCGTCGGCAGCGAGTGCAACCCCATACTGCGACAGGTTTCATCGATCTGCCTGGATATCGGATGCTCAAGGGTTGGCGGATAGGGAAAATCTGTTGTTGAACGCGGTTCTGCAAAAGGGTGCTCGGTAAAGCGACCAGAGACACCGACTTCTTTTTCTACCATGGCATAATACGGTTCGAGGTCTTCATAACTGATCGGCCAGTCGACGACATTGGCACCTTTGATCGCACCAAACTCCGAGCGCAGGCGAAAATCTTCTGGTTTTAGGCGGTAGAAAAAACCACTCATCAGGTTCGACGAACCGCCGACACAATTACCGTTCCAGAAATCCCAGCCAGAATCTGAGGTAGCCTCACCGACCCACTTCCCGTCACTGTCAGTATCTTCGATGACATGCTGCTCTTCAGAAAGTTTTGGCGTATAAACGCTGCGACGGCAGCAGGCAAGTTCATCTTTATAAAAATCTTTTTCCGTAAACCAGGGACCTTTCTCCAGCACCACGACGGAGTAACCGGCTTTCGCTAGCGTCAGCGCGACAGGCCCGCCACCCGCTCCGCTGCCGATGATACAAACGTCCCATTCTTTATTTTCGGGTTTACTCATGCCTTGCTTGTGCTCCGGTAGCGCCTTTGCAGCAATAGATCCCAGGTCTTATCAGCCGTTGGCGCCGGGTAGCCCGGTTTATGCTCCAGCCATTTCCAGCCGACACCTTTTTTATTGCCACCGTATACCGGATCCATCAATAACGCCTCCAGGGTATAGGTCAGTAAGGTAGAGACCCAGTTGCGGCCTGCACTGCTGTTAACGATAACTTCGATAATTTCCTGTTGCTGTTCCGGCGTTAATTGCAAAAATGATTTTTTGTAACGATCCTGTGTAAGGCCATCTAACCAGCCAACACCACGAAAGATAAAATCTTTATCTTCACCATCCGCTTTCAGATTTTCAATCGCTCTGTGAAGATAGACCGTGGCACCGATATCTTCTGCACCAGGAATATCATCCGCTGCAGGAAACAATACTTCCTGTACCTGGGCAAGCGTTTGCCATGTCGGCTCTGTCTGCCAGTCGGCTAGCGCCTGTTTATTTTTTAGTTGGCGAAGTTCACTCAGCGCCGACACCGGGTAGGTTAATGCTATCGAACCCAATAAACCCATTCGCCTCATGAATTCACGGCGACTGATACTCGCTGTTTCTGAGTCCACTTTATTATGTCCGATGAAATCATTCATTTTTGTTTTCCCAACGGTCAAAAAAAGCATTAAAACGCTGCTCGGAATATTTTTTATTTTCCCGAAAATCAGCTGTGTCCTGAGAGTGCAGTATGGTACCGCTACTATCGGTAATGTACATATGGGGATAACCATGAGCCCGAGGAAAAGCACGCATGAATTCTACGTTATCATTACTGTCACTGATATTCACTTTGAGTACGACAAAGATTTCGTGCAGTCGGCTTTCCACCTGCGGATGATCTTTGATAAATCGATCCAGCACATGGCACCAGCTGCACCAGTCACCACCGACCTCGATTAACACTTTACGATGTGTTTCTTCCGCCAGTTTCAAAGCCTTTCGACCATCAGCATACGGGTCACGCTGTTCATCGTAGATCAGGCTGAAGATGGGAAGCTCACTGCTTACCTGAGATGCATATGCCTGTGAGACAAACGGCAGCAGCATAAGAAAAAATAGTATCGTTTGTCGCAAAATAATTTTCATGATTACTTATGGCAAGATTCACATAAATAAATTCCGTGGCTAAAAATATTTTTTTCTATTCATTATTTCTCTTCTTTATTTCTATGGCGGGTATTCATCATAAACCGGCAATGCATCTTCACAGGACCACTCAACACGGGAATCCCAGAAAATTCGCCCCTGTGGTAAAACCGGTGGATCAGTGTCTAACGAACCTGCAGGGATCAACACCGCATCCAGCTCAGGCACGACTCGCGGCATCGGACCACCACATTTTTGACAGAAGCAATTATAAAACCTTTCTGCGTCCGGCACTTTATAACGCGCCAGTAATGCTTCACCCTGCAGCCAGCGAATGCTGGTCTGCGGCGACATCAAGAGGTTACTGGCATGACCTGTTCCCGTCGCCTTGCGACAGCGTTGACAGTGGCAATGATAAAAACGCTTGGTCTCCCCTGTTACCTCATATCGCACAGAGCCGCATAAACAACTACCCTTAACTGTATCTTGTGGCATTGTATTTCCTTTTTTTGATAGCGTTAATAACTATTCATCATCGGTCACTTCTATTGATATTATGACTTAAAGCAACTACGATCAATTGAAGGGCGCCTCTATTAATTGTTTGTGCCCTTAAGACATTTTTTAGAATCATTAAAATAGCACTTCGAGGGATTAATGACAAAGCCTGAATCTTCAGTCATCAGCGGCGCTTTTGACCTGCTTGCGAAAAGCACTGAAATCTCGCTCGGCGAATACACTGAGATATTGCGGCAACAGGCCGAAATTGAACGCCATATAATGCAGCATGTCAGTAAATTCAGCACTGTCTTGCATGGCGCTTTCTCGCGCAAAACGATCGTATCCCCCTTACCCGGAAGCATCGTAGATATGCTTATCATATTTCGGGAAGACGATATTAAAGAGGCTCTGCCCTCCCGTCTATCCGCAAAATTACAGGAAGTTCTAACTGAAGATTACCCGGATACCTATTCCACGAAAAGCCCAACCACTTTTATCGTTCCGGCAAAAGACATCAAATTTAAGATTCGCCCCGCCTATGCGGTAGCGAACGACGAATACATGCTGCCTGACGAAACTTTTGACGGCTGGGTAAAATATAATATCGGTTCATACAATGATATTTTTGTAAAAGAAAATATCCGGCATAAAGGTCAACTGATAGAAGTTATCCGCATGATAAAAACCTGGAACAGGGTTTCAGGAAACGTTTTTAATGGTTATTTCCTCGAGTTGATGATTACAGACGTATTGTCGTCATGTGAGATCACAAGTTACGCTGAAGCCATACGCGACATCTTTAAGGCCGCCTTTTCACAAGCCGCTTTCACACAGCACGATCCTGCTAACCAGGAATTCCCTGTCGATGGATTGAATAAACTGGACGATATAATGATCGCCATGCACCTGATCAAGAATTGTTACCACCTCGCTAATGAAGCGGTTAGTTATGAGCGGGATGGCGATACAACAAAAGCGCTGGCTAACTGGAACAAACTATTCCCTCAGGCTTTCCCGAAACCTGTAGACATGCTTGTCGGCAAAGCCAGACGCTCTGGAATAAAAGGCGCAGATGCATTAAGGATGATGCTCAATAAAAAACAATAAATTAAGAGACTGCTCCATAAAGTTGAACAACATCTTTTTTTATACAAAAAACCTGCCTTATTCAAAGACGGGCGAGGACCTTCAACTGTTTGATACCTGAGGGATCACTATCTTCTTTTAAGACAAATCAGGGAGCCCATGGCATAACATTTCTCATGCCTTTCATTGCCGGTGCGACGTTATGCGTCAATATATTTAAATCTTTTGCCATATGTCCCACGTTGCCATTAAGCTGCTGCATATTGGAATCGATAGAAACAATACCCTGGGTCATGTCTCCCATATTTCCCGACATACTGCCCACATCTTTTTGCATGTGGTGCATATTGACTGACATATTACTCATGGCAGATTCCATGATCGTCACCACATAAAACATGTATGCAACGCCAACGATACC
>JADFWF010000098.1 GCA_015222965.1 Pseudomonadota bacterium
CTGATCGCGGTCAGGTTAAGCGAGACGATGACAACGACCAGCAAAAATGAAGTCGCGTAAACCAGGGGTCTGGCAGCCTCTACGTTCGGGCTCTGGAAGCCTACATCGTAAATATGAAAACCCAGATGCATAAATTTTCGATCAAGATGCATAAAGGGAAAATTTCCATCCAGCGGCAGGCTGGGTGCCAGTTTTACAACACCGACCAGCATCAATGGTGCAACTTCACCCGCTGCGCGCGCCACCGCTAAAATTAGTCCAGTCATAATTGCCGGGCTTGCCATCGGCAATACTACACGCCACAGCGTTTCTATCTTGGTGGCCCCCAGCGCCAGACTGCCTTCTCTCAGGCTCCTGGGGATGCGTGATAAACCTTCTTCGGTGGCGACGATAACGACTGGCAGGGTCAATAATGCCAGTACCAGTGATGACCACAACAGGCCCGGCGTGCCAAAGGTAGGCGCGGGCAGTGCTTCCGGGAAAAACAGGGCATCGATACTGCCACCGAGAAAATAGACAAAAAAGCCCAGGCCAAACACACCGTAAACGATGGAAGGTACGCCGGCGAGATTATTAACGGCGATACGGATGATGCGGATCAGTGCGCCCTGTTTTGCATATTCACGCAGATAAACCGCTGCGATAACGCCAAAGGGAGTCACCAGTATGGCCATTAACATAACCATCATCACGGTGCCGAAAATAGCAGGAAAGATGCCGCCTTCGGTATTGGCTTCTCGTGGATCTTCGGTAATAAAGCTCCACAAAGTGTGTACATAAAAACCTAACTTGTTTGCTACCGACATCTTATTTGGCTGCCAGGCTTTTACAATTTTTTCTAAGGGGATAACGACTTCGCTGCCGTCCATGACAGTGGCGCGGATTGAATCACGGTTGATCTGTTGATAGAGCTTCTGTGTTTCATCTAGTAGAACGTTGTACTCCTGTTTTAGATTTTTACGTTTGTCTGCTAAATCTTTAGCCGCCTCTGCGGTTAATTCGTCATCCATCTGTAAACGTTTTTCTTTTAAGCGCAGACGTTCCAGTTTGTAATTGATCGAGCCGATGTCACCTTGTTCCAACTGCAATATCTGCTCACGTATATCGTTGCTTCGATGTGAGCGTTTGATGAATTCCGGCCATGCATCTTCGCCACTGGCAACCAGCTGCTGGTTTCCGTCCCGGTCTTTCTCATAGACAGAATTAAGATAACCATAAAAGTTTCCCCATTCGACCCGTTCCAGTACCATCAGGTTTTCTGGTTGATCGCGTTTTACCAGGTCGATGTCGTATAACCATCTGAAATCACTGCCGAGGATGTCACGGTTGCCGGTCTTCACCAGGTAGCGTGTCACGTTTCCGTTTTCGTCACCTTGTGCATCACCAATATCATGCAGTATTTCTGCGGGTACGGTTTCTGATTCAATAATTTCTGCGATGACGGTGACAGTATTTTGATTATTTTCATAGTAAAAGGCTTCAACGTCTGCCGGCCAGAAGTGGCTCATGCCGCGAAACAAAATCAGCAGCAATAAACCAAATACAGCAACCAGTGCAATTGCGATCGCACCGGCATTTAACCAGATCCATGGCGTGCCGCTTTTAAACCATGCTTTTGTTTGCTGGTAAATCATAAACCGCTATACCTTTTACGTAATCGATGCCGAATTATCTCAGCCAATGTATTAAAGACAAAAGTGAACAGAAACAGGATTAATGCGGCCAGGAATAAAACACGGTAGTGGGTGCTGAAAACTTCTGCTTCAGGCACTTCTACTGCAAGGTTGGCCGCCAGAGTACGCATGCCCTGGAAGATGCTCATGTCCATCAGCGGTGTATTACCGGTTGCCATCAATACGATCATGGTCTCACCGACGGCACGGCCAAAGCCCATCATCACGGCAGAGAATATGCCCGGGCTGGCGGCGGGCAGTACTACACTGGTCATGGTTTGCCAGCGTGTTGCACCAAGCGCCAGTGCACCGCGAACCAGGTGCTGCGGCACACTGAATAGAGCGTCTTCGGCGATGGAAAATATGGTGGGAATAACGGCAAAACCCATGATCAGACCGACCACCAGGGCGTTGCGCTGGTCATAGTTCAAACCCCATTCGTTACTCATGTGACTGCGCAGGTCACCATCAAAAAACAGTGTTTCTATCGGTGAACTCAAACTCATCGAAACCCAGATCAAAATCAGTACCACGGGGATTAACAGGGCGGCTTCCCAACCTTCAAATA
>JADFWF010000099.1 GCA_015222965.1 Pseudomonadota bacterium
TATTATTTTCCCGCATTCAATATTGCTGACTCAGCGATCACGCTAGGCGCCGGATTATTGATCCTTGATATGTTTTTAGAGACAAAGCGCAACAAGACAATGAAAAATGAAAAATGAAAAATTATCTCGTCATTGCGAGGAACGAAGCAATCGCATACAAATGACTCAGCTGCTATTGGAGATTGCTTCGTTCCTCGCAATGACGTAAAAAAATTATGGCCGATGAAATCAACATGAACAGTCTGGTATTAATGCACTATAGCCTCACATTGACCAACGGTACAGAAATTGAGAGTAGCTTCGACGATGAACCTGTCGAGATCACCCTGGGTAACGGTGATGTAACTGAAGGTATGGAGCTGGCTCTGTTCGGCTTGAAAGAAGGCGATACTCAGACACTGACATTAACTGCCGAACAGGGATTTGGCATCCGTGACGAAGACAATATTCACGACATGCCATTGTCTGATTTTCCTGAAAACCTCAGCCCTGAAGTCGGTCTGTCTTACTCGTTCGAATCACCCGAGGATGGTGATATTCCCGGCACCGTGCTCAGCATAAAAGATGGCGCTGCGAAGATCGATTTCAACCACCCGCTTGCCGGACAGCAGATCATATTCACTGTCGAAATACTGGGCATCAATAATGCGCATTCTGAAATCGAGTCAAATTAAACGATGAATATCTACCTCGCCAACCCGCGTGGATTTTGCGCTGGCGTTGACCGTGCCATCGAGATCGTAGAACGCGCACTGGATATATTTTCAGCACCCATCTATGTCCGCCATGAGGTCGTCCATAATCGTTACGTGGTTAACGACCTGGTAACAAAGGGGGCGATTTTTGTCGAAGAACTCGATGAGATCCCTGATGGTGCAACAGTTATATTTAGCGCACACGGCGTTTCACAACAGGTGCGCGATGATGCAAACAACAGGGACCTGCGCATTTTTGACGCGACCTGTCCGCTGGTCACCAAAGTCCACCTGGAAGTCGCCCGTTATGAACTAAATGCCGAAGATGTCATCCTTATCGGACATCCCGGCCACCCCGAAGTCGAAGGCACACTCGGTCAATACAAAAATAACCCGATCAGTAGTATCTATCTGGTTGAGACAGTGGAAGACATAAACGCACTGGAAGTGAAAAACCCGCATGCTCTGGCTTACGTTACCCAGACAACATTGTCGGTTAGTGATACAAAAAATATCATCGATGCCTTACGGCAGAAGTTTCCTGATATCCAGGGGCCACGTAAGAGTGACATCTGTTACGCCACACAAAACCGTCAGGATGCGGTAAAAGAACTGGCCGACAAGGTGGACGTATTTCTTGTTATCGGCTCTGCCAACAGCTCTAACTCAAACCGCCTGCGAGAGCTCGCAGAAAAACAGAATGTCGCCGCCTATCTGATCGATGGTGTTGAGGATATCGATAACAGCTGGTTTGATGATGCCCGGTCTATCGGCGTAACCGCAGGCGCGTCCGCACCCGAGGTTCTTGTTCAGGCAGTAATAACAATGCTGGAAAACTTATTTGAAACGACCATCATCACCAATGAAAAGGCAGCTGAAAACGTGCATTTTCAGCTGCCAAAAGAACTGCGTATGTAATTTAACAACACTTATAATATAAGTTTCATACCAGGCAGTTTCATACCAGGTGACTACTTAAAGAAAAGCCTACCAGCAGTTAACGCTGCTTGCATTACCGCTTTCTTCACCTTTTACGCCTACTGAATCCAGTGTTAGCGTATATTGATTGGCATCCACAGGCTCTGCTGCTAACTTATAATAAAATGCTGTTGATGCCTGCGCAAAAGATATATCATAATAACCTTTCGGGCTGCTAGCATTTGCCAGCGTTGCACCGTCATATGTATCACCAACATTATAGAACTCTTCCATCAGGGCGGCCTGTTGCAGCAATGTATCCATTCCGTCAGAGCATTCTGCTTTATTTGCATACTCCGTAAAAGAGGGGTAAGCAATTGCTGTCAGAATACCGATGATAACAACTGTAACCATCAGCTCTACTAAAGTAAATCCACTATTATTTTTTATAATCATTATTTTTCTACCTCATACCAGTAGGTTTTACGAACACCCAGATCTAAATCAGGTGGAAGACATTCTGTACCAATACATAAAGTCGGTACACCCTCATCGGTGATAATAACGTTTGGTGACGGTGGAATACCACCACGCACCAATTCTACATGGCGTTGCGGCCTCTTATCAATGCCTGCCGGGAAGGTAGGCGTTGCGTCCTGAATATCCATAAAGAATACTTTACCCAAACCGATATTCGGCTCACAAATACTGGCTGATGAGAACATGTTTGGTGTAAACGTTGACAAGATGACCTGACCTTGAAGAATCAATGGCTCCGCCAGACCTTTTTCACCCAGCCATGTACCTGGATTATTCTCATCTTCAAGATCAATATACCAGCCTTCAGCACCTCGTATATTGGCGAGCTCGGCATCCCTGGAGGCATCATCTGCACCATCACCACCTGCAATATTATCTGTTGCATCATGCAAGGCTGACTCAAGCAGCGTGGTGTAACCCGTCTTAATGAGACCAGTATCCCTGTCTTTCAACATATAGATTCGATCGTGCACCGCAGTGTCCAGAGGATGCGCTCTAAAACCAGAACTTAGCGCCAGCGCATGATACTTACCATCTTTAGCACCGACCAGTGCCACATCCGGAGGGTAATAAAAACGACGCGCATTCTCAACACCGGTATCAGCAAGGTCGGCAATTCGCGCACCCGTAATAGAACCACTCAAAGCGGTACCATTAGTATTATCGATATCAAAACGGAATACCTGGCCACCAACATCAACTGCGTAGAGACGGTCGATAAAACCATCACCACTGATATCCAGTGGTTTAACGCGGGCAGGGATGCCATATTCCATTTCTGCTGTTGGCGAATTGCCATCTTTACCGGCAGACCATAAACGCTTACCAGATAATGCATCTGCGATATAGATTGTACGTCCGACTGAATCCGTGGTTCTGACAGTCGCACTATCTTGCGCCTTATCATAGCCACCACCAAACATCAGCACTGTTTTCTCAGTAGAACCGTCTTTAATCTTTTCGACATTAACCGCCGACCAGGTATCACCCAGTTCAGTGTATTCACCTGTGCCACCTTTGATAACCCAAAGCAGTTCTGGCTTGGTTTTTACAGTCACATCCAGTGCATAAATATTTCGACCACCACGACGCATGCCGACAAACAGGACAACGCGGTCGGAACCACTAATTGTACCGTCATTATTAACATCATCGATCCAGGCAACCACATCGCCATCCAGACCATAGAGTTTTGGCCCGCCAAGGTTTTCCATCGCTGTAGATAATTTAGGCAAAGATTCTTGTGGAATGAATGAAAACAGTTCTGCACCATCTTTCGTATCAATAGCATGCAGGTAACCATCATTGGTAGCGACATAAGCGATCAGATCAGGGTTGGTGGCCGTTCCGCCATATTGCACTAATGCTGGTTGTGCGTGCAACGGATCACCCATCTGGGGACGTGCATCCGTATAAGTATTTGCAGTACCAAACTGGCTCAATGCATCAATACCGTTAGCCCAGTTAACCAGTGTTTCGCGGTAAGGTGTACCGACCACATACTCGGGGTATCCCGTGATACCCAATAATGAATCCGTTAATGCCGAATTTGATATTTCTACCGCGTTAACACCTGAAGTCAATGCTTGCGTCGCAGGAACGTCAACACCATCAGAAGAAGCATAAGTACCGGTGGTGGTATAAACATTCCTGGAGTTCGTTAATACACTGGCAGCGCCACCTTCAGCGACCTCTTTACCATCAGCAGCACCTGTGGTCCAGTAGCTCTTGGCAGTATCACTAAAGAACCCGGTTTTATCATCAATCGCATGAACGGGCACAGATGCTGTTGATATCGCATCAGCAATAAACGGTACTTTCTTTCCAGCAACAGTTTCGAATTCCAGCTTATA
This sequence comes from Pseudomonadota bacterium, assembly GCA_015222965.1. Lineage (GTDB taxonomy): Bacteria > Pseudomonadota > Gammaproteobacteria > SZUA-229 > SZUA-229. The sequence goes on from JADFWF010000099.1 coordinate 4,007, forward strand.
TTTTTTCAGATTACCATCCCAGTGGTTGCCATCACCCGGCTTGAATAATGTGAAATACAGGTCATCAAGATGTGTCGAACGGTTAAACGCGTTGACAGAAACCGCTGGCGAAGAAAACGTACTGTTAACCTGCAGGGCAGAAGCAATAATTAAATTAAAAATTTCAATGAGTGACGCTTCATCTGATGCAAAATAAGGCGTGCCACCACCTCTGGTGGCAGTGTCTTCCATCAATCGAATACCACCTGGATCTCCAAGATTAAAACCAATGGTATGTGTAATGACATTTTGCACACCTTGCGTTTCTGGCTTACTGGCATCATCAGCTAATATATCCTGGGTAAACCCCCATGCCGAAAGCTCATCCATACAGTTGTCATCAGTAGCCGAGACTGAATTAAACGCATTTTTATTATCGTCCCACGCATCAGAAGTGTACGCGGTGTTGCAGGAACCGACTGTAAACCCGGGCAATACTCCCTGGCGCGATGCGCTAACATCATCCTTTGTTGGCTGACCATCACTGAGCATGACGATATAGTTCTTGTCACACTGAGAGCTGATTGGGCTTATATAATACTGTGTTCCGCCATTGATTTCCGTTGATTCACCAGTGCTTTTGGGAACTGAAGTTTTACCATAATCCGTTTTTTTGCCGCCAAAATACAATAAGGCTTCATAATGAACTTCTGATAATGGTGTCCAGCTCTCTGGCTTAAGGGTTTCTAATTCTGAGAAAAAGTTATTACGACTCGCGCCTACGTCTAAGATAGGGTAAAGCACCGGGCCGCCCTCTGAATTTTTATCAAAACGCATCAGCCCAATATCCACCCGGGTATTACCCCGCACCATAATATCAACCGCTGCCTGCACCTGTTCCAGGTAAGTTTTCCATACCAGAATCACAGACGTATCCTTTAGGTAGTTAAGATAATTACCATCCCACAACTGCAAGTTACCTGAGCCACCAGACCAAACTGGATGCGGCACTTTAGGGTCGGCCGGTGTTGTAGACGTATAACCGGTGCCACCGTCTTCTATATATCTAGCACCAGTGGAAGTTAAGCCGTGTATGCCACTATCAGAAAGACATTCAACGTTATAGCTGCGTTCGGCACTGGTACCGATCGTTAGTTCACGCCATTTATTCTTTACCGTGTCAAATTGGGCTAACTGGTCAGAAAATGTTCCAATCATCAGTAAAGCACCTTCCTCTGGCGGTGATTTTTTTGTACCATCGGCTTCATAGCCAACATTTGCATGGTTACACATCAATGAGGCGCGATCAAACCAGTCTGTACTGCTGGTACAGTCTGGGAGCTTACCATTTGAGACAAAGTAGATGCCGTCTGGCTCGCAGCCAGCGCCACTGTAATTACCTGAAGAGTCATACGATTCCTTTACTTCAGATTTAGTTCCCATGCTGCCCGAGGTATCAACCACAAACAAGATATTCGGGTTAGATGATGCAGCATTTGCACCAAGGCTGGTATAAATTTCGATGTCTTCCGCCGTAGCAACAGGCACAACAGAACTGCTCAATATTAAGCCAGCCAGAACTGCTTTTATTTGATGAATGATTTTCATAACGAACCTCTACCTTTAATACTCTACGGTTTTTACCAATACGATAAATACCGATCTATTTTCCTAATCTATAGTTAATCTACGTTACTGGCAGCCGCTGCTACCAGCGTATATACTGTACTTCTTGTGTTTCGGGGTTAAATGAAACCATGGCGAATTTACCAGCACGGCCTCTTGCTTCAAAAATACTTACATCGACACCATCGATACTGGCTTTCGAATTCGCAGTGATCTTTACAAAATTAAAATCACAGCCTTCACAATGAATGCCTTTTACGATCCCGGTGCCATCGTTGGATAACTTGATACCCAAAGCACCCAATTCAACCACTCTAAAAGGCATTTCTTCCGCCAGCAGATTTAAACTGAAAAACATCAGCAGAAGCATTAAAAACCGATTGATAATTTTTTTATTAAAACTCATGACCATGCCCTCTTATATATTTAGTCACTATTTATCACAGGAAGCAGCAGGGAAACGTATGCCTTGCGCTTGCGTCGATGTTGCCGTACCAGACTTATTACCGCCGGAAGCGAGAATATCAAA
>JADFWF010000100.1 GCA_015222965.1 Pseudomonadota bacterium
TCCAGAAATCATCGACCGAGGATTCCTGGACAGCATCAAGCTGCAGGATGTCTTCCGGAATATAAAACGGCACATTGTCCGCGATAGATTTTAATGCTTGCACCTGTGTACGGGAAACATCGCAGTGACCCGCTCGTAAGATATCACGTTCACCGCCAAAAAAATCAGTCGCTTCTTCACTGCCGGTTTTGTTACGTAAGGTTATGTACGGGATGCTATGGTGCAGCTCAGCACTGGTATCGAACAATAGTATATCGTCGTCATCTGCTGCAGATACCGCTGCAGCAAAAACATAAGGAATGATATGCAGGGCGGTAAAAAACTTCCTGTGAAATTTTCTCATTGAAGTGATAGATTAAATGCCGTACTCACTACGATATGCCTGCATCGCAGCAAGATGTTCTGCAAAGGAATCATCCGTCGCCAGATAATCGATAAGGTCGGCCATGGTGATGATGCTGAAAACATCGATACCATAGTCCTTGTTCACTTCCTGTATCGCCGACAGATCTCCCTTGCCTTTTTCCTGTCGGTCGAGCGCGATCAGTACCGCCGATGTTGCCGCCCCTTCCGCCTGTATGATATCGACCGCTTCACGGATAGCGGTGCCCGCTGTGATCACGTCATCAACTATCAGCACCTTACCGTTTAATTCTGCACCGACGATCGAACCGCCTTCACCGTGGCTTTTCGCTTCTTTACGATTGAAAGCGTACGCCTTATCGATATCATGATTGACTGAAAGTGCATAAGCGATTGCAGCTACCAGTGGAATACCTTTATAGGCGGGCCCGAAAAGAACATCGTAATCAATCTTGTTTTCGATGATCGCCTGAGCGTAGCAACTGCCCAGCTCCGCCAGCGCATAACCGCTATTAAACAAGCCGGCGTTAAAAAAATAGGGGCTGACCCGGCCTGACTTCAGTGTGAACTCGCCAAATCGTAACACCTGGTATTTGATGGCTAGCTCGATAAATCGTTTTTTATTTTCTTGCATTATTCTTCTGACTTCGTTGCCCATATCATGCCGTGCAGTATACGTGATTTTTAGCTGACATCGTAACAGTGAGGATAAATTCAGGTATCATAGGCGCTCACATAATAATAAGAATCCAGAGTTCAAGATCGACATGCGCATTATTTCTGCAAACACCAACGGCATCCGTGCCGCTGCAAAAAAAGGTTTTTTTGACTGGTTAAAAAAAGTTGATCCTGACGTGGTCTGCATACAGGAGACCAAAGCGCAGTTTCATCAGCTGAGCGATGAGGTGTTTTCTCCCAAAGGTTACTTCTGTGAATATCATGATGCCGAGAAAAAAGGCTACAGCGGTGTTGCCATCTACAGCAAAGTAAAACCAAAAAAAGTCACCAAAGGTATCGGCTGGTACGATATAGATCTGGAAGGCCGTTTTATCGAATTCCAGTTCGAGAAGCTCAGTGTTATCTCACTCTACATGCACTCGGGTTCTGCCAGTGAAGAACGTCAGGATGTTAAGTTTGATTTCATGGAACGTTTTATGGGCTACCTGCAAAGCCTGCGCCGTAAACGCCGGGAATTTATTATCTGCGGTGACTGGAATATTGCACATAAGAAGATCGATATAAAAAACTGGAAAGGCAATCAAAAGAACTCCGGATTCCTGCCTGAGGAACGCGCATGGATGGACACCCTGTTCGATGAGATCGGTTATGTTGATGCCTTCCGCGTAGTAAACCAGTTGCCGGATCAGTACACATGGTGGTCAAACCGTGGGCAGGCCTGGGCAAATAATACCGGGTGGCGCATCGACTATCAGGTGGTCACACCAAAACTGGCACCCCTGGTAAAAGCCGCTGACATCTATAAGGATGAACGTTTTTCTGACCACTCACCGCTGATTATCGATTACGATTTCGAGCTCAGCTAATCACCGCCTGTTTAAATCACAGTATTGAAACACACTAAACCACATCTTGAGCAACACAAAACCTCCTGGGAACAGGTATTTCGATCACTGTTAACCGGGCGCATGCTGCTTGCTTTTGTTATGGGATTTTCCGGTGGGCTGCCGTTATTGCTCACCGGCTCTTTGTTACAGGCATGGATGGTCGATGTTGACGTTGACCTGGGCACCATCGGATTATTTGCGCTTGTCGGCCTGCCCTACACATTAAAATTTGTCTGGGCGCCATTGATGGACCGATATACCCCTGCATTATTAGGACGTCGACGCGGCTGGTTATTTATCTGGCAACTGTGTTTGACCGCTTCGATTGCTTTGCTCGGCTTTTCCAATCCGTCACAGATATTATATATGACCGCACTCGCGGCCCTGCTGCTAAGCTTTTTTTCTGCCAGCCAGGACATCGTTATCGATGCCTACCGACGTGAGTCACTAGAAGACGATGAGCAGGGCATGGGGGCTTCACTTTATGTCGGCGGCTATCGTACCGGCATGCTGCTGGCGACGGGCGGTGGTTTGTTTTTAGCAGACCATATGGCATACCACTGGGTGTATCTGATCATGGCCACTGCGATGAGCGCCGGTCTTATCGCGACACTACTAGCACCCGAACCAACCAGTGAACACGGCAAACCTAAAACCCTGCAGGACGCAGTCGTTAAACCCTTTAAAGAATATTTTACTCGTGACTACGCCATCATCATTCTAATCTTTGTATTTTTATACAAGGTTGGCGACACCATGGCCGGCCAGATGACCACACCGCTATACCTTGATCTGGGCTTCACAAAATCAGAAATTGCCGGCATCGTAAAAATCTTTGGATTCCCTATCACTATTGCCGGCACCTTCATCGGCGGCATGTTAGTCATGCGCCATGGCATCTATAAATGTTTGCTCTGGTTCGGTGTCTTACAATCGATATCAACCGCCGGGTTTATATGGCTAACCTATATGGGCAACGACCTGTTCGCGCTCACCGTCGTCATCGCCTTCGAAAACCTCAGCGCAGGATTAGGCACCGCCGCCTACATCGGCTTTATCGCCAGCCTTACCGACAAACGCTTTACTGCCACTCAATTTGCTCTACTGACCAGCTTCATGGGCATGCCCAGGGTATTTGCTGCCGCACCGACAGGTTATATGGTTGGCGCATTTGGCTGGTCAGGTTTCTTCCTGTTCTGCACACTGATCGCAATACCCGGAATTTTACTAATTATCTGGCTGCACAGGCGGTTAATAAACTCAAATTAACACTCATTAATGGTCTTGCACCTCAAATAAATCAGCCATAACTCATTGATTTATCATAATAGCTGACAACCACCCCCTCTAAAACAGTCATTCTGACAGTCTTTTTCAAGATATTCTGACTTTTTGACATTAATCATAGTTAAATTAGTATGAACTTTATAATATTACACTATACTAATATGTAATATAAACTTTACTGGAGAGTTGTGATGATTTTAGATGCAATGACCTATTCAATTATAACTATCGTAGCGATGCTGTCATTTGTGGTTGTTCTTTTAGCGCGACGCGTTGAGACCACCCAGAAAGACGACAAGAAGTAGAGCGATGAGTGCTCTGAATTGTGACAGGGTTCGCCAGACAATGCTGTCTGGCGCTACCCTGCTTGATGTTCGCACTGCCGATGAATTTAATAGTGGCGCGCTACCTGACGCAAAGAACATTCCATTAGCTATCTTGCCGTTGCTTGCCCATGAGCATCTGGATAAAAATAAGCCAGTACTCATCTACTGTCGCGCAGGCGGGCGTGCAATTATTGCGGAAAAA
>JADFWF010000101.1 GCA_015222965.1 Pseudomonadota bacterium
TCCCAGTATTTTTTGATTTCTCCAAGGTAATAATCTGAAGGTTCGAGGCCTTCATCCTCGGCATGGATAATGACATACAATAGATCATAAGCACGATTTAGCCGGCCCTTTGCATCCAGCCACAGGGGTTTGTATTTTCGTTCTCGATAAAAAAAGATTAGCTCCGGTTCATTCAGTTCCAGCAGGTATTCCGGGTTACTTTTTAGTAACTGCGCCAGGTGGTCTGATGACTGTTTTTCCCATGAGGTTTCGGCCTGCACGCTGGCAGAAAAGAACAGGCAGAGCAGGAAAAACACTTTCACCATACAGAAAAAATCTGCAATTTTTATAGCCATTCTCGAGTCACGTCTATTAACTGTAATTCTGTATATTCAAGAACCAGCGCTTCTACCATGCTGTATTGCTTATCCAGATAGGTTTTATAGCAATATTTAGGGTCAGAGTAAAAACTATTTCTAAGAGTTTTTACTCTGACCCTAAATATTCTAAATATTCATCAATCCATTTAATTCAAAACCCCAAAAAGCAGGGTCAGAGAGTAATTGTTTCTAACATTAGATTTTATTGCTCTTTTACCCGGTTTTTCGTTATGCTATTAGCACCACGACGAATATGTATACCCGATAACCACAGAGAAACAGACATGTCTTATGATGCATTAACACTATCTGCGATAACCATTATTGTTGTCTTTATCATCGTTGTTATCATGGTCGGGAGAGGTAAGGCGGCTACCGAGATAAAAATGCGTATCCTGGCCAGGAACCTGCATTTTATGCAATCAAACGAAGAAGCAATGGAAATCTGCAGGAAGATACATGAAAAATATCCGGAGTTGTGCGCCGGCATCGATTTCACACTGAAGGATAAAGGGACTGGCGTAGAGATCGATGAGTGGAATTCTGATAAGCCTCGTCCTGAGGCATGATCAATGTCATGATCCCGTTACGTCTCCTGTTATATTTACCTGCCTGTATGTTTAATTATTGCCGTTTGTCGATTTCAACATAATCACGTTTTTCCGGGCCAACATATATCTGGCGAGGGCGACCGATGCGCTGATTTTCTTCGGCGATCATTTCCGTCCATTGTGCAACCCAGCCAACGGTTCTGGCAATGGCAAACATCACGGTGAACATGTTGGTGGGAATGCCTAGCGCTTTGTATATAAGGCCGGAGTAGAAATCAACATTGGGATAAAGATTGCGCTGGATAAAGTACTCGTCGTTTAGTGCAATTTCTTCCAGTTTTAACGCAAGCTCAAAAGTAGGGTCATCTTTGTCGTCAAGTTTTTCCAGGACGTCGTAACACATCTGTCGGATTATCTTTGCGCGTGGGTCATAGTTTTTATAGACCCGGTGACCAAAACCCATCAGGCGGAACGGATCATTTTTATCTTTTGCGCGAGCGAGGAATTCGGGTATGTTATCTACGTGGCCGATCTCATCTAACATAGATAACACGGCTTCATTGGCGCCGCCATGCGCTGGTCCCCATAACGCTGCTATGCCGGATGCGATACAGGCGAATGGATTGGCGCCAGAGCTTCCAGCCAGGCGAACCGTTGAGGTGCTGGCATTTTGCTCATGGTCGATATGCAGGATGAAGATCAGATCAAGCGCTTTTTCAGCGACAGGGTCTACTTTATACGGCTCACACGGTACGGAGAACATCATACGCAAAAGGTTGCCGGTATAACTAAGGGAGTTATCAGGGTATACCTGCGGCTCACCTATCGAATGTTTGTAGCTGGCTGCGGCGATGGTGGGCATCTTGGCAATCATTCGGTGTGCGGCAATCTCGCGGTGACTGGCATTACTGATGTCGGTTGAGTCATGATAAAAAGCAGATAATGAACCCACTACACCGACCATGATCGCCATCGGGTGTGCATCGTGATAAAAACCGCCAAAAAGACTGCTTAATGATTCATTGAGCATGCTGTGCTTGATGATGACATCGTTGAATTTTTTCAATGGTTCTTTTTCAGGGAGCTCACCGTATAACATTAGATAGGCAACCTCGGTGAAGCTGCTTTTTTCTGCCAGCTGCTCGATGGGGTAACCGCGATAGAGCAGTTCGCCATTGTCACCATCAAGGTAAGTTAACGTACTTTGACAGCTGGCAGTGGATAAAAAACCTGGATCATAAGTAAAGTAACCCGCATCACGAAATAAACGGCCAATGTCTACTGCATATGGCCCATGTGTCGGGTGTTTTACCGGGAGCTCTATCTGTTCACCTGTTCTATTGTCTGTGACAGTTACCGTATGCTCTTTCATATTATTATTCCCTGAAAATAATAGTTGAATGTAAGTGTACGCCGTTTTCTATTCGATGCATCTTTGTATCAGTGATTTCTACTTACTGTAGTCTAGAAAGGGGTTGCTAACAGTAATTAAAGGGGTCGGTGACAAATGAGAAGTATTCGTAAATGTCACCGACCCCTTTATATTTTTATATTGTTTATAGCCATTCTCGAGTCACGTCTATTAACTGTAATTCTGTATATTCAAGAACCAGCGCTTCAACCAGGCTGTATTGCTTATCCAGATAGGTTTTATCATTGCTGATCATACACACCCCCATCACTGCTTGTTGCCAGTTATCTAGCGCATCAATTTCGGCTACAGAGGCATTGAATCTACTGCTTAGTCGATCTTTTAAACTTTTGATCTGTCTTCGCTTGTCCTTTAGCGAATGTGCATAAGGTATTTGTAGTCTGAGTGTAATGAGTAGAACATGCATATTAAAATATGTAATCAAATAAAAAGATCCGGAAAAAAATTAAAAGGGGTCGGTGACAAATGAGAATCATTCAACCATATATCAAAGTGGCCAGACCCATAGGATCATAGGTACGCTCACCGCTACTACAATAATCTCCAGCAGCAGTCCCAGACGCCAGTAGTCGCCAAAACGAAAGCCACCGGGTCCAAGTATCAGCGTATTGTTCTGGTGGCCTATCGGTGTTAGAAATGCACAGGAAGCGCCTACTGCGATTGCCATTAGAAAGGCGTCGGCATTTACTTCGAATTGTGCTGCAGTACTGATGGCGATAGGGCACATTACTGCCGCTGTGGCGGCATTGTTCACCAGGTCTGATACAAACATGGTAACCAGCAGCAGTGTTATCAGGCCGAGGACGGCATGCCCCTGTGTTACGTTATCCAGTAAAAAACGCGCTATCGTGTCGGCTGCACCAGTCGATGCGACGGCGCCGGCCACCGGAAGCATCGCTGCTAACAACACGATCACAGACCAGTCGATGGTCGTGTACACAGAACGAAGTGGTACGATGCCCAGCACGATATAGGCAAACACTGCGCCGGCAAACAACACGGCCACGGGGAACATTCCCGATGCTGCAGCGCCGACTGTAACTGCCATAATGAGCGTGGCAATAAGTGCCTGGCCTTTTTTTGGAACCCGGATGTTACGTGGTGCCAGCGGCAAACAGCCGAGTAAGGAAGCAAATCCTGAAATCGCCTCGGGTGTACCTTGCATGAGCAGCACATCACCGGCCTTGATAGGGGTAGAACGCAAGCGTTGGATCGAGCGTCGGCCTTCGCGTGATATAGCAAGCAGGCTGATGCCGTAACGGCTGCGCAGATCGATCGCCGAGGCCGAACGGCCGATCAAAATTGCATTAGGCTTTACTACCAGTTCCTGAATAACGACCTCGTCTGATCTGTCCCTGTTATCCTGTGCATCTGCAGCCTCCTGGGTTGTTCCCAGTTCTGCTTGCA
>JADFWF010000102.1 GCA_015222965.1 Pseudomonadota bacterium
ACTTTTGTAAATGTGTTCGTTCTAGTTGAGCAATATTTACAGTGGTAAATTCGTTGGGCATTGCGGTATTCGCACCGCGGGCGCCATAATAATTTTTCTTGGCTTTTTTTCTACAGCCAATAAAAGTACCCAAAAAAGGCCGTCACTACGCCTGGCGCCCCTGTAAAAAGCACAGGGGTCCCCATTGAGGCATGACAGGTAGCATGTTGTGCCAGAACTCGCAAAAAACACTCAAACAGCTAGCACAGAAAACCCATGCTACCTGTCATGCCTCAATGGCTTGGCTAAGGTGAGGGAAAGTCAAAAGAAAAAACAAAAACTAAACATGAACATCCGTTCATGACCGTAAGCGGGCCTTCTTGTGTGGAATAATGTTCCTTTTTTATTTTATAGATTCGCGGGCATCTTCCTTAGAAACCGGACCATAAGGCGTGTCACGGATCTTGTCGTGAACATGCATCCGGTATTTCACAAAATCAGCCGCTTCATCAAAATGTAAGAAAGGATTGCCCTGGCACTGGGTTTCCATGGTCGATGTCGGTGACTGCGGGGCGTAGTTATGACCGGGGTGCAGTACAGTTGAGGCGGGAAGTTCGGCTTTCATTTTTTTCAGTGTTTGAAACATCTCTTCCGGGTCGCCACCGGCAAGGTCGCAGCGACCGCAGCCAAAAACAAATAAGGTGTCTCCGGCAATCAGATCATTGCCCACCTGGTAACAGGCTGAGCCCGGCGTGTGTCCCGGGGTGTGTAGTATTTTGATCGTACTATCACCGATCTGAATCTGGTCAGCGCCATGATGTAAAACCGGCTTGTTCAGGTTTGCTCCCCAGAATGCTGCCTCCGGCTTTAACAGGTGAATTTTTGCATCGCTGTGTTCGAGTGTTTGCTGCAGGCCATTGATGTGATCATGATGGCTGTGTGTCAGTAATATATCGGTGATCCTGATATCTTTTGAATCGGCAAAATTGAGTACCTCATCTATTTCCCAGGCCGGATCAACGATGGCGGCAGTATTGCTAGCATGGTCATGGATGAGATAGATAAAATTTTCCATAGGCCCGAGTTCCATGCTGTGAATCGTGTAGCTGTTTTGGCTCTGTGGCATGTATGGGCTCCTGTTTATTTAATATGAAGTGCGTTCGCCATGAAAACATGGTTATAATTGCAGCACTGTACATAGAGTATACCTTTTCGAGTAAATGTGAGCGTAAGCAGAAATGGAAATGGCAACAATCGAACATGACAAACTATTGCTGTCTCGTTTGCAGTTATTCAGAAATGTTGATCTGGACAACGCTGCCTTGCTCGAATTACTTGCGCAGTGCGAATATCAAACGCTGGCCAAGGATGAAGTTATCCTGTCCACCGAAGCTGAGAACCACTATCTATACATCTTGTTAAAAGGCCGTCTCGTGATTCAGTTAAATTCGAGTGATGATATACCGCTGGCGACAGTGGAGCCCGGTGAGTGTGTAGGTGAGATGTCCATCATCGACAGCCGAGTACCTTCTGCGCAGGTGAGTGCTTCTGAAGAAACCCAGGTACTGGTCATCGAGCAGGATATCCTGTGGCGTATGGTCAGCGTGTCTCATGAGATAGCCAGAAATTTACTGTACATTATGTCTGAACGCGTGCGCTACAGTAATCTGGTAATCGCCGATAGCCTTGAAATGCAACGGAAATATCAGCGTTTCGCCTCAACAGATGCTTTGACCAAGCTGCATAACCGCGGCTGGCTCGATGATGCATTTGATCGTGAGATAAAACGCAGTGAGCGCGATGAACTGCCGCTGGCGTTGATCATGATCGATGTCGATAACTTCAAAAACTATAATGATGAATACGGCCACCTCGCCGGTGACCAGGTATTGATCACGGTGGCCGAAGCTATTCGCAGCCCATTGCGTCCCAATGATCTGGTCGCCCGTTTCGGCGGTGAAGAGTTTGCGGTGTTGCTGCCGGAAACCACGGTGACAAATGCGCGGGTGATCGCTGAGCGATTGCGTGAACATGTCTGCAATGCTGACCCCGGAATGTTAGAGAGCGCGCAGCTGCCGCCAGTCACCATCTCCTTAGGCATCGCCGGACGGCAGGCGGGCTACTCACTGGATATGATGATTGCCGCTGCCGATGTAGCGATGTATCACGCCAAACGAAACGGGAAAAATCGTGTTGAAATTGCTGCCGACGTGCCCGCCGACCTCTAAAAAATCTCTGTTTAATCTATTCCCCCTGTTGTTCGATGCCAGCTATTAATCCATCGCGTATTAATCCATCGCGGCCGGTAATCGGTGTCGGTGCGCTGGTCTGGCGTGAACAGCAGATACTGCTCGGTGAGCGGATAACAAAAGATCAGAATAATTGCTGGCAGTTCCCGGGCGGCCACCTGGAAGATAATGAATCAGTGATCGACTGTGCACGGCGCGAAGTGCAGGAAGAAACCGGGTTAACTATTAAAAATTTACGTCATCTCGGTTTTACTGATACACCGTTTGAAATAGCGCAGCGTAAATATCTTACCTTGCTGGTCTCCTGTGAATATGAGTCTGGCGAAGCTGAAAGGCTTGAGCCGGAAAAGTGTGCTGGCTGGCAATGGTTTGATTATCAAAAACTGCCGGCGCCATTGTTTACACCGATAAGCAGTTTTCTCTCGCAGATAACTACCGCTTCCGGGAATGATCTGTACGCGCTGCATCGTGCCACGCAGGTATTGTCGTAATCGCCATCAGGCGTGCGTAAATAAAGTCTGAAAGATTAAAGCCTACGTTCTCGCTGGCGGCAAGAAATTCGCGGGCGAGTTTCGTCATGTCGTGCTGATCACATAGGTTGATCAGTATCGGTGTCTGCTTGTAATGGTCCAGTTCGGTCTCACCGGTATCAACGAGGTAATGATTGAAGCCTAGCTGAAAACTCCAGCTGATCGCTTTTTCCCTGTTGCGTTTGTCATAGGCCAGCTGAAATCGAACAGGTTCCTTGTTACGAGACCAGATAAATAGATCCATATCCCGTGAGGTGAACCAGCGTTTCACATGACTTCGCTTTGATTGCCTGAGATGTGTGATTTCCTGCAACATGACTTAAAAATAATCTTCCTGAAAAATTAAAATAAATAAATGCGGTCGAATTGTTTTTTTAGTAGCTTTATGTGGATAATAAGAGCTAAAACAGTGTACTTTTGTGAACTGCATCTACAATTAAATTAATTGTTATATATGCTTACAAAGAATGTGAAATGGCTCAAATAAATGACTAGTGTAAATAAAGCAGGCATGTCGGAACTCTGGGATAGTTCGACCGTTTATGGAGAAAGTGCTGCCTGGCTCGAGTCAATGTATGAAACTTACCTGTCCAATCCGGACAAGCTGGAAGCAAAATGGCGTCAATACTTTGATGGTATTCCAGCAAAGACAAATGGTCACCCTGCCGATGGCTATGAGATCGATAGTTCCAGCCGGGAGATCTCACCCCGGGAAATGCATGATTACTTCGTAAACTATGCGCAACAAAAACATGCGCGCGGTTTTCAGGCGCAGACCAGTTTTGATCATGAGAAAAAACAGGTGCAGGTATTACAGCTTATCAATGCCTATCGTTTTCGTGGTCATCAGTGTGCAGACTTAAACCCTCTGGGTGGCCGGCGTGAAACCGAGATAGACGAACTGTCGTTGGATTATCACGGCTTGTCAGAAGTTGATCTTGATACCTTATTTGAAACCGGTTCTCTGGCGGCAGCGACAAATCTGCCATTAAGAGAGATCCACAAGATCGTGAAGCAGACTTATTGCGGCACCGTTGGTACCGAGTACATGCATATCATGGAGACGGCAGAAAAACGCTGGATCCAGCAGCGCCTCGAAACTGCACGCGGCCATGCAAGCCTGAACGAGATAGAAAAGATAAACATCTTGCAGCAGCTAACAGATGCCGAAGGACTGGAGCGTTACCTGCATTCAAAATATGTCGGTCAAAAACGTTTTTCACTGGAAGGCGGCGAGTCGTTAATTCCGCTGCTGGATGAGCTGGTGCAATACGCCGGTGCCAACAAGATCAAAGAAGTTGTTATCGGTATGGCGCATCGTGGCCGTCTCAATGTGCTGGTTAATGTCCTTGGAAAAACACCGGGTGAATTATTCAGTGAGTTTGAAGGCACTAAAGAAGTTAGTGAGCTCACTGGTGATGTGAAATACCATCTGGGTTTTGCTTCCGATATGGATACCCCTGGTGGCCCTGTTCACCTGGCATTAGCGTTCAACCCGTCACACCTGGAAGTTGTAGCGCCGGTGGTTGAAGGTTCGGTTCGTGCCAGGCAGTGGCATCGCGGTGACCGCGAAGGCAATGAGGTAATACCTGTTCAGATCCACGGCGATGCCGCGTTCTCCGGTCAGGGTGTGGTCATGGAAACTTTGCAGATGTCCCAGTCACGCGGTTATCTGACACACGGTACCATCCACATTATCGTTAACAACCAGATCGGGTTTACCACCAGTGCACAGCAGGATGCGCGTTCGACATACTACTGTACCGATATCGCCAAGATGGTCGGCGCGCCGATATTTCATGTCAATGCAGATGACCCCGAAGCCGTCATCATGGTTACTCGTATCGCGCTGGAATACCGCAATAAATTTAAAAAAGATGTGGTTATCGATATGATCTGTTATCGCCGACACGGTCATAACGAAGCGGATGAGCCTTCGGCCACTCAACCGATGATGTACAAAAAGATCAGAGCACTCGATAGCACTAAAGCGATCTATGTAAAAAAGATTATCGAAGATAACGTTTTAACGCAGCAGCAGTGCGATACCATGGCGCACAGTGTGCGCAGGATCCTGGAATCAGGTCAGTGCGTCGTGCCGCATAAGTTGCCAGAACATCTGGCGGACATGTCGACGCACGTTGACTGGAATGGTTTTATTACTGATTCCATATTAACGGACGTCGATACCAGTGTGCCGCTAGCTGGTATTCGCGAAGTGGCTGAAACGTTTGAACAAGTACCGGAAGATTTTCAACTGCAGCCGCGTGTAGAAAAAATAGTTGCCGATCGCCTTAAGATGACTGCAGGCGCTTTGTCCATCGACTGGGGTTATGCCGAGTTGATGGCCTATGGCACATTATTAAAAGATGGGTTTTCGATCAGGTTGTCAGGGCAGGATAGCGGCCGCGGAACTTTTTTTCACCGTCACGCGGTATTGCATAACCAGGTGGATGGCTCTTCGTATACGCCATTGCGAGAGCTCGGTGATAACAACGCTAACTTCCGTGTTTTTGATTCACTTTTATCTGAACTTGCGGTGCTGGGTTTTGAATACGGGTTTTCAACCACGGAACCGGAAACACTGGTTTTATGGGAGGCGCAGTTTGGCGATTTTGCCAACGGTGCACAGGTAGTCATCGATCAGTTTATCTCAGCGGGTGAACACAAGTGGGGCCGTGCCAGTGGTCTGGTGATGTTGCTGCCGCATGGTTTTGAAGGACAGGGTGCTGAGCATTCATCGGCGAGGCTGGAGCGTTATCTGCAATTATGTTCGGTACATAATATGCAGGTGTGTGTACCGAGCACGCCCGCGCAGATGTTTCACCTGTTGAGAAGGCAGATGGTGCGCAACTGTCGCAAACCGCTGATCATCATGACGCCAAAAAGTTTGCTCAGACATAAGTTGTGCGTCAGCACACTGGATGATCTGACGCAGGGTACCTTTAACTGGGTGATGCCTGAGCTCGATGAAATGGATGCTGCGAAAGTTAAACGTGTCGTTATCTGCAGCGGAAAAATTTATTACGAACTGTTAGAGGCGCGACGAGTAAATCGTATCCATGATATTGCCATATTACGTATAGAGCAGATCTATCCATTCCCGGGTGAGCAGCTGGATGCGTTGATAGAGCAATATGAAAATACTAACGAACTTATCTGGTGTCAGGAAGAACCAAAAAATCAGGGCGCCTGGGATTTTAGTAAACTGCGAATTCCGGCGTTTCTCAATGAGCGTTGGCAGTTAGGTTATGCCGGCAGAGAACCTTCATCGGCGCCTGCGGTTGGCTCAGCAAAATTGCATGCCAGAGAACAACAGGCAATAATCGATACTGCGCTTGGTTTAAACCAGGGGTAAGGCCTGAGCATAAGGCAAACTAAAATTGGAAAAATCATGAGTACAGAAATAAAAGTTCCTGAACTGCCAGAATCCGTCGCTGATGCGGTGATCGCAAGCTGGTATAAAAAAGTTGGTGACGTCATCAATATGGACGAAGTGCTAGTCGATCTTGAGACCGATAAAGTGATCCTGGAAGTGCCGGCAGTTAAACAGGGCGTGGTCAAGGAAATTTTGTTTGCTGTGGGTGATACGGTAACGGCTGGTCAGCTATTAGCGGTGATCGATGAATCTTCAGCAACAGAATCGGCAAGTGACAGTGCGTCCATTAAAGATGACAGCGGTAAGGCTGCCGTAGCGATGAGCCCGTCAGTCAGGAAATTGATCGCAGAGAATTCGATCGATGAAACGCAGATAACAGGTAGCGGTAAAAACGGGCGGATACTAAAGCAGGACGTTGAAAAAGTTCTGTCAGAAAAAATTGCTGAGCAAAGCCATGTGGTGGAAAGCGATGTGAGCTCGGTCAGGCAGGATGTATCGCCTGTCGCAGGAATAAATCAGCCGGTGTCTGGTGAGCGACTGGAACGTCGCGTACCGATGACCAGGTTACGTGCACGCATCGCCGAACGAATGCTGCAGTCGCAGCAGCAGGCAGCCATCCTGACAACGTTTAATGAAGTAAATATGAAACCTGTGATGGAGCTTCGTTCTCGTTATAAAGAAACTTTCGAGAAAAAATTTGGCGTGCGCCTGGGTTTCATGTCACTTTTTGTGCAGGCGAGTGTCGAGGCTCTAAAACGTTTTCCTGAAATCAATGCCTCTATCGATGGCAATGATGTTGTCTATCATGGTTATTATGATATTGGTGTGGCGGTGTCCGGACCAAACGGGCTGGTGGTGCCGATAATACGCGACGCCGATATCCAGTCGATCGCAGATATCGAACAATCCATCATTCATTTTGCTAACAAAGCCAGGGAGAACAGTCTGTCTATAAATGATATCACCGGCGGTACTTTTACTATTTCAAACGGCGGTGTATTCGGTTCGATGTTATCGACACCGATCATTAATCCACCACAGAGCGCGATCCTCGG
>JADFWF010000103.1 GCA_015222965.1 Pseudomonadota bacterium
GGGGATTGCGCTGAAGCCTGTCCATCGATTGAGAGTTTTGAAAAGGAGTCTTCACGGCTGGACAATCTGCAGCTTGCTAAGGCAAGCTGTCTGACATGGAATAATGTTTTATGTATGTCCTGCATCGGTAAATGTGATGCAAGGGCTTTGCGGTTAGATGAGCGGCGCAGGCTGATTTTGAATGACAGCCTGTGTACTGGTTGTGGAATGTGTGTTCATTCCTGCCCGGTCAATGCATTGGGTGTTTAACAGCAGATACCAGGACAGGAAATAAAAGTGATGTGAGCAAATACGTATTGCCATGTTTTTTTTGAAATAATATCTGATCAGTAGTTGTTAGAAGATCAGGTATCAGTATAACTATAGAAATAATTATTTACCTAACAGGAGGAATTATGAAGCGATCCACTCTATTGCAAACCGCATTATTAACATGTGGTTTGTCATTTTCTGCGGCATCCATCGCTGGTGGTGCCAGCGGTGAAATGCTAGGAAACACATGCGCCGGTTGTCATGGCACAAACGGTGTCAGTAACGGTCCTGCTGCGCCATCACTTGCGGGCATCGACTACGACTACATGGTCGAATCGATGAAGCAGTTTCAGGCCGGCGAACGCAATTCGACCATCATGAAACGTATAGCCAAGGGTTACGACGATGCTGATATCGAGGCTATGTCAAAATATTTTTCTGAAAAGAAATTTGTTATGGCTAGTCAGGAATATGATAAAGATGCAGCGAAAAGAGGTAAGAAGCTGCACAAGAAATACTGTAAAAACTGTCATGGAGATACTGGTATCTCGGATGACACGGATGATGATTCCGGAGTACTGGCAGGCCAGTGGAAGCCTTACCTGAATTACACCTTTGCCGACTACCAGGCCGGCGATCGTGATATGGGTAAGAAAATGAAGAAAAAATTCAAGAGTCTGCATAAGAAAGCCGGTGACAAAGGCGTTGCAGATCTGATTGAATTCTACGCCAGCCAGAAGTGAGGAAATGAGACATGAGTAAATTTACACGTAGAAACTTTTTAAAGGCTGGTGTTGCTGCAGCAGCGGCAGGAACCAGTTTGTCATATGGCAGCTTTGCCATTGGCGGTTCGTCTAAGAAAGTTGTAATAGTCGGTGGTGGTATCGGTGGTGCAACAGCTGCTAAATACATCCGCATGATGGATTCATCCGTAGATGTTACGGTGATAGAAGCCAATAAGAATTATTACACCTGTTTCATGAGTAACGAAGTGCTTAGCGGTGAGCGTACCCTGGATTCCATCAAGTTTGGTTACAGTGGACTCAGTAAGCACGGCGTAAATGTTGTGAATGACGTGGTAACTGGTATCGATGCCGATAAACGCGTTGTTAAAACAGCCGGTGGTGACAGCTTCAGTTATGACCGCTGTATCGTTGCACCGGGTGTTGATTTTAAATGGGATGCTATCGAAGGTTATGATGCAAAGATTGCTGAGAACACGCCACATGCCTGGAAAGCAGGGCCTCAGACAGCTACCTTGCGTAGTCAACTGGAAGCCATGAAGGACGGCGGTAGCTTTATCGTGGTGCCACCAACCAATCCGTTCCGCTGTCCTCCAGGACCATACGAACGTGTTGCGCAGGTTGCACACTACTTCACAAAGCACAAACCAAAGTCCAGCATCATCATTCTGGATCCGAAGAAAAAGTTCTCCAAGTTTGGTCTGTTTAATGCAGGCTGGGCGAAGCACTACGGTTATGATCCAAAAAATCCTACCGGTGACGGTATGATCAAGTGGATCAACAATGAAGCGGGTGGCATAGTGGAGTCTTATGATGCTGCAACTAAAACGGTTTCAGCTGATGCTGGAAACTTCAAAGGTGACGTGGTCAATATCATTCCACCACAGAAGGCTGGCAAGATTGCATTTGCAGCAGGTCTGACTAATGACAAGGGCTGGTGCCCGGTCAATGGCAAGACTTTTGAATCAACTATCCACAAGAATATCCACGTGGTCGGTGATTCAAGTGTGGCTGCACCTATGCCTAAATCTGGTTATGCAGCTAACTCTGAAGCCAAGGTCTGTGCGGCCGCAGTTGTTGCCTTGTTGAAGGGCGGCAGTGTGCCGACACCTGCTTATGTGAACACCTGCTACAGTATCATCGCACCAGGCGACGGCATCTCTGTTGCTATGGTATATAAGTATGATGAGGCAGCAGGTAAGATCATCAAGGTTAAAGGTTCCGGCGGGTTAACACCGGGTAAATTTGATCCAGTGCTCAGAGAGCGCGAAGTCGAATATGCCTATAGCTGGTTTAACAATATAACCTCGGATGTATTCAATTAGAATCCTCAAAACTGATTGAATTTAAGGGTGCCTAAGGGCACCCTTTTTTTATGTCATGTCCAAATTGTTTGGCATATAAAATAAAAATATAAAAAAATACTTTCTCTCGCAAAGGCGCGAAGCTCGCTAAGAAAAACAATTTCTACTTTGCGGGCTTTGCGCCTTTGCGAGAATATTGTTTTTAGCTCGTATGACTGTATTTTCTATCAGCATAAATAAAACACACAAAGCTGAAGGCTTGATACCCCCGGCTTTCGTGTAAACTAGCCAGTGAACGAATGCTATCTAAATCGTACATATAATCATTAACAGATTTCATATCTTAGCGGAGACCAAAATGAGAGCAGCATTAAGAAATTACACAAATATATCTTTAGTCTCATTGGTTTTAATGACGTTTTGCAGCCAGGCTAGCGCTACCTGCAGCCGTGATGACATAACGTTTTACCTGGATAAAGGTTTCAGTACGGATCAGATCACAACACTGTGCAGCGAAGCTTCAGCGCCTGCTGGCGAAAAGCCGAAATCTGAACAGCAGAGCAGTGAACAACAATTTGTTTCTCCTGTAGCGGATGATAATGCACTGTTTCTGAACAGGGCGATCAAAGGCCAGGAAATTAAGATGAGCAGTGATTCATTACAATATACGCTAAAGAAAATGTGCATGGAATATGGCGATGAAGACCTGTTCGGTTTTACGAACAAAGTGTGTCCGGATGTGACGTTTACAATTGCATTCAAAGGCCTTGAGGTGCTGGATACAGGCAAGAAATATGGATTTTATGGAACACCAGAGGTCAAGGTTAAAAGTAGCGTGATCAAGCGTGTGATCATTGGTGAGCTGAAAAATATGAAGCCGGAAGAGCGAGAGCTTATTTTAGAGAAGTTTGAAAAAGGTTTCGAAACAGCTATTCCGATAAGGGATGATTTTTCACTGGATAAGGTCAAGCAGGTATTGCTGGAGTTATCTAATTAAAGCATTTCTGGTTTATGTCTGAGATCGGCTAGTAACGGACATCAAGAAAAAAGCATTTTATCCACAGATGAACGCAGATGGACACGGATAAGAGCTAAATAAATAATCGGTCATTGCGAGCGAAGCGCGGCAATCTCTATCAGACGACCGTGCTATCTACAGAAGATTGCCGCGCTTCGCTCGCAA
>JADFWF010000104.1 GCA_015222965.1 Pseudomonadota bacterium
CCGGCATTGATTACTTTGAAATTTACCAGGGTTTCAAGAATCGCAGGATAGGCTTTATTTTTACTGGTGCCGGTGCCATACGTTAAACTATCACCGAATGCGAGTATCGTTGCACCGGCTTTGAGTGGCTGTAATTTTGCGCTGTCACTGCAGGCATTCAAAGTGCAGATGAAAACAACAATAAAAAATAATTTAATCAGATGATGAATCATATTTCGGGATACAAATTGTCGTGGCACATTAATGGATAAAGATTATCCCTTTCAGCGAGTATATCAATCATTAAATATTTCAGCGAAGGTAAAGTCACAGGCGGATGACTTTATCGTTGAAGAAAATATCGATATCGATTTTAGTGGTGATGGTGAGCATTGCTGGATCTACGTAAAAAAGCGCGCATGCAATACAGACTGGGTGGCCCAACAGCTGGCAAAGTATTGTCAGGTAAAGAAACTGGCTGTTGCTTATGCCGGCTTGAAAGACCGGCATGCTGTAACTTCGCAATGGTTCAGTGTGCAATTGCCTGGAAAACCGACACCAGACTGGCGTGAATTTGAATCAGCATTTTGTGCAGATGGATCAGAGGAGAGCGTCCAGGTATTGCAGAGTTTTCGTCATAATAGAAAGTTGCAGCGTGGCGCACTGAAAAGCAATACCTTCAGACTCATCTTGCGAGAATTGAGCGATACCAGTGAGAAAGCTTTTACATCGTTAACGCAGCGGTGTAATGAGATAGCGGATAAGGGTGTGCCGAATTATTTTGGGTCGCAGCGTTTTGGCAGAAACAATAATAATCTGGACCAGGCAGAAAAACTTTTCTTAATTCCTCGCCATAAGATTTCAAAACATAAACGGGGTCTCTATTTATCAGCGGCGCGATCATGGCTGTTTAACATTATTCTGTCTGAACGTATCAAGCAGAATGTGTGGGATAGAAGAATGCCCGGTGACGTGTTCATGCTCGATGGGAAATCCGCCTGCTTTAAGGATGAGCTGGATGGTGAAGCAGATAAAGAGTTAACGAAGAGATTGGATAAAAATGAGATTCATCCAACGGCTATACTCTGGGGTGAGGGTGAAGCCATGGTTACCTCTCAGGCCGCTGAGCTGGAGAGGAAAGTCATAGATCAATTTCCAGTTTATCGTGATGGTCTGGTTGCTGCTCGCTTGCAGTCTCAGCGACGGGCGTGTCGCGTTATTCCTGCGCATGTGGAATGTTCACGTCTGCAGGATGATTTTAAAGTGTCTTTTACTTTACCCTCGGGCAGCTATGCCACGATGGTACTTGCCGAGATTTTTTCTGAGCTGCGGTAATCTGATATTATTCAGCCAGTCTGATCATTAATACAGTAAAACATGCTAAAATTAGTTTTAGATTTAATACTAAAAAAGCTATAAAAAACAAATAACTAAAATCAGGTTTGATCCATGAATCCTAATTATCTCGATTTTGAACAGCCCATCGCCGAGCTCGAAGCTAAGATTGAAGAACTGCGTTATGTAGGTGATGACACAGAAGTTAATATTGGTGATGAGATTAGTAAACTTGAAGAGAAGTCACGCACATTGACGAAGAACATCTTCAATAAACTCGATGCGTGGCAGACCTCAAAACTGGCGCGTCATCCCATGCGCCCCTACACCTTAGATTACATCGATCGTATTTTTACAGATTTTCAGGAATTGCACGGTGACCGCGCTTATTCTGATGATCAAGCGCTGGTCGGTGGACTGGCGAGGCTTGATGGAATGCCGGTAATGGTGATGGGACAGCAAAAAGGTCGCGACACGAAAGAAAACATCCGTCGTAATTTTGGTATGCCCCGGCCAGAAGGTTATCGTAAAGCTTTGCGTTTGATGAAGCTGGCTGAACGTTTCCGTATCCCTGTTATCACATTTATTGATACGCCAGGTGCCTATCCTGGTATCGGCGCTGAAGAACGCAACCAGTCTGAAGCTATCGCTAGAAATCTATTTGAGATGGCTGATCTGCAGACCCCGATTATCTGCACGGTCATCGGAGAAGGCGGTTCTGGTGGAGCGCTGGCGATCGGTGTCGGTGACCGCGTTATGATGCTGGAGTACAGCACCTATTCTGTTATCTCACCAGAAGGTTGCGCGTCGATCTTATGGAAGAGTGCAGAAAAAGCGTCCATCGCTGCAGAAGCCATGGGCATTACCGCAAAAAAATTAAAAGATGCCGGATTGATCGATCAGATTATTCGTGAACCATTGGGCAGTGCGCACCGTGACGTTGATGAAACTGCAAGAAATATTAAGCAGGCATTAATCGACAGCCTGGAAAATTTTGAAAAGATGGGGATGGAGAAACTGCTTGAGGAACGTTACAAGCGTTTAACATCTTATGGCGAACATCTTGAGGAATCGACCGCTTAGTATTGACCGCTTAGTACCGCACGGTTATATGTGCACTTAAATTTACTGCGCACACTAAATTTCACATCATGTCTTTTCTTAAACGATTTCAAACTTCACTTGATTCGTTATACAAACCTACCGGCAAAAATAGATATGTCATCGCTTATAGTGGTGGCATAGATTCGCTGGTATTGCTGCATTGTTTTAATCAGGCGAATGTTGCAGTTCGAGCTGTCCATGTGCATCATGGTCTGCAGGCTGTCGCAGATGACTGGGTAATACACTGTCAGAAAACCTGCGAGCAATTAAACATCCCGCTAGATGTCCTCTATGTTGATGCAAAGCAAAAGCAGGGGGCCAGCCCTGAAGAGTCGGCGCGTAATGCGCGTTATGAATCTCTGCAAGATAATCTATCAGGAGGTGAATGCCTGGTAACCGCGCAACATCTGAATGATCAGGCAGAAACTCTGTTATTACAGCTCTTTCGCACAGCCAGTAGCGCGGGTCTATCTGCTATGCCAGCAAGCCGGCGATTTGGTGATTTTGTTCATATCCGTCCTTTATTGCCATTCTCTAGAAAAGAAATCGAAAATTATGCAAAAGAGAATGGCCTGCACTGGATAGAAGATCCAAGTAATCAGGACATCGCTTTTGATAGAAACTTTATAAGGAAAGATATTTTTCCGCTATTAGAAAATCGCTGGCCTGGTGTTGCAACACAATTATCTACAGTCGCCAGCCTGCAATCTAATAATCTGCGAGTACTTGAAGATATGGCGGCGACTGATCTGGCAAATGTTTCAGTACTGAAAAGTAATCCGTCAAGAGCCTGTATTTTTGAAATCATGTCGATGCTTTCAATCGAGAAATTAACACAGTTGTCGCAATCACGACTGTTGAATATGCTGCGATACTGGGTGATGCTGACACTGGACATAAAACCAACCAGAAATCTGCTCGAGGAAATCGAGAAGTCATTAATTTATTCCCAACAGGATGCGAACCCAGACATCGTATTTTCAGGCTATACCTTCAGAAAATTTCAGAATAATTTATTTTTGTTAAAAAATAATAATAATAAACCAGCGCTACAGAACGATCTGGACTGGAATCCTGCATCACCATTGACACTGCCAGGTCTGAATGTGCAGCTCAAAGCTGTAATGACAAACGGTAAAGGTTTAAATAAAAAGCTGTTAGAAGAACCTTTGAAAATAAGTTTTCGAAAGGGAGGTGAGAAATTTCACCCAGCAGAACGCCGGCATTCACAGAGTCTAAAAAAGCTGTTGCAGGAAGAAGGAGTTCCACCGTGGGAGAGGGATGTTATTCCGTTAGTGTATTTTAAGGATGAATTGATTGCAGTTGCTGGGCTCTGGACATCTAAGAGTTTTTCTGTGGGTGATGGGGAGAGTGGTTGGATTGTAGGTGTTGAAGGTGTGTAGTTGGTATTTGTGAGTTATTTTTACTTTGGCTTTACGGTATTCGTACTGTAGGCGCGGCGCACTCTGTAGGAGCGGAATCTTGTTCCGCGATGCAAGTTTGTCTGAAGTAGATTAAGTTAGAGGTGGGTTGAGTAATAGTTGCGGTAGGTGTTTAGTTAGGCCTTGCGGTATTCGCACCGCGGGCGAGGTACTCTTTTGCTACAGCCCAAAAGAGTACCCAGAAAAGGCCGCCACTAA